>JAYEJU010000013.1 GCA_034660655.1 Patescibacteria group bacterium
ATGGATATGTTTTA
This sequence comes from Patescibacteria group bacterium, assembly GCA_034660655.1. NCBI lineage: Bacteria > Patescibacteria group bacterium. Next base: position 15 of record JAYEJU010000013.1, read on the forward strand.
ATATTTTTTAATCTAGGATATGGAATTACATCTTTAATATCATCACGACACAAACTCCATATAATAAATCTCTCAATACCCAAACCAAATCCAGATGTGATCTCATAGTTAGGAAGATTTCGTAAATCAATATACCATTCATACGGCTCAGATTCTATACTCTGTCGCGACAATGAATCAATCATCTCTTGAGTATTATCTTGTCGTTGTCCGCATCCGACAATTTCTCCTCCGAAAGAATCCTTGATTATTGGCGGAAAAATTAAATCCGCGTTAATTACTTTACCTGAATCTTCAGGATCCGGCTTTTGATAAAATGATACTCTATTTCTGTCATAATTTCTAATCCAAAACGGAGTTTTGAAGTTAAAAATCTCAGCCAATTTAATTTCTCCACCAGATGAAATATCACGACCTAATTCAGTAAAATTAACAAGGTCTCTATTTCCGTTCTCAATCAACGCGTCAACCGCTTCATTAAATGTAATTTCGGGAAATTCTTTTAACTCTAAAATTTTATTTAAACTTGATAATGTTTCTTTGTAATCTAAACTTATTTTCTCTAAAATGTTCGGCATTAACAGCAAAGTTTCCGATAGAATTTTAATGTAACCCTCAATAATTGGGGTTAGTTGTCCGATATCACCTTTGATTTCTGCTTCACAATGAAAAAATTGATTCAAATGTCTTTTGTCTGGATTCTCTCCGCGCATTGAAGGTAAATAACAGTAAACTTTATCAATTCCGTTTAATAAAAGAGGTTCAAATCCAAATTGAGATGAGTCAACCAAATTTGAATTATATTTTCCAAATTTAATTGGTATGGCTTCTGAATCAGAACCAGATCCCATAGGAGATGATATGCTTGGGGTAAGCATAAATAAATCAATGTTTTTTGCTTTTTGCTCAACTCCGAAATAGTAATCAGATACGGCTTTGATGTAATGTCGCAGTGTTATCAGGGTTTGAAAATAGCCACTTTTCGTCAATTCCAAATAATGTGTCTTTGGATTATATTCTGGCAAAACAAAAAGCTTTGGATCACCACCTTTAAACTTTAAATCATCATCTCTAATTTGGTTTTTTAAATAATCTGGAATCATATTTATTAATGTTCAATTATTCTGATTTTAACATCATCGGTGTTTGCGGAAATTTCTAAACTACCTCCTATCGGCATAGTAGCAATTGGAGTTGTGTGTCCGAAATCTACATTAGCCACAACTGGAATATTCTGTAATTCTTTTTTTGTATTTATAATTTTCTGTAATAGCTCTTTTGTCATATTAGTTTCTTTTTGAAACCGACCAATCAAAATTCCTTTAACGCCACCAAAATCTAATTGATGAATTAATGATTGTAATTGTCGGTCAAAAAGTGGTGGATTTATTTCAGCATCTTCCTCAAGAATTAAAATAGAATCATCAAGCCCCGACCAATACTCTGTTCCTTGTAATATATTCAGACATCGAGCGTGTCCTCCCACAATACGACCAAAAGCCTGCCCTGGATTTAACACCCAATAATCATCATTTTGAATAAATTCTCTTTTTTCTTGAGATATATACCAAGGATCATCACTCCATTCCGTTGACGACATCAAATCAAAAGCCTTATCTTCCATACAGCATTTTTCAAAATATTCTTGCGAATATTCAAATCCGTGTTTCATTGCCCAGCTTGAAAAATGGGGCCCTATATAGGTAATCATTCCTGTTTTAGCAGTAATCGCATTTGCCAAGGCGGTTACATCAGAAAAACCGCAGATAATTTTGGGATTTTGAGCAATTAATTCATAATCAATATATTGAAGCAATTGATTTGAATTATACCCGCCGATAACAGTCAAGATTGCGTCAACCTCTTTGTCTTTAAACGCATCGTGCAGATCCTTAACCCTTGATTCTATGGAAGATGAATTGAACTCATCCATCTCATCAACATGCTTACCAAAAGATAATTTAAATCCGAATTTTTCAAGCCGATTAATTGCTTCTTTTTTGCTGTCTTTTGACAAAAGTTTTAAGCTCCTAACAGGAGCTACGACTCTGATATGAGCACCTTTTTTAAAAATTTTAGGCTTGATGATGTTTTTAATTTCAGTCATATTTTTAAATTTATTTTAATAACTCTAATGATCCTTTTATTTTCTTTTCATCATCTGTCAAATTCTTTTTTGCGAACAGTTCATTCTCGAAAGATCTGACAAACTCTACAATAACATCGGATGTCTGCCCTTCTAATTCCGGAAACTCTTTTTTTTCAAAATCTGAAATAATTTGAGCCAAACTTTTAATATTTATCCCTGACTTTGCTCGAAAATAGCTTAGAGATCTAACATATTTTTTTAAAATCCTGTTCCGATTATTCTGTCCAAACGGACGAAGTCCTTCACGGTATAATACAGTGCTTGTAATAACAGCATCCTCAAATTTTCTCTTAATAGCTTCATTCTCGATACTACTTAATCCAATCACAGGTGTACAGTCTTGGACATGGTCTAGTCCGTGTATTTGTTTTAAAAGCGTAGTCGAACCAAGTGCGATCTCTACTCCTAACTGCTTTTTAGCATCCTCAAGGAGAATAATGTTTCCTATGTCATCAAAACCATCCTCATTTACATTTCTCAAAGCAATATTAAAATTTCTACCACTTATACCCTCCATACCGATTTTATGTCTATAATACTCAGGGTTCCTGCTATCTATTTCCAGATTATTCTCACCATATCGCTGTCTACAAGCATTCATCAAATCCACATCTGTTGAGCTGACGCGAATCAGTATGTTTTCCGAAAAAATACCTAGCCGTTTTTCAAAAAAATCAAAAGTTTCATCACATGCTTCATGTAGTCTTTCAGGGGGAGTTATTGCGCCAATGCTTGTAAAATATGACCCCCAGCTTGAGGTATAATTATCGTCTAGTAATTTATTCACATTTCTTGTTCTAAGACAATCCTGACGCATAAACAGTCCTGGGTTTGGTATGTTATTTTCAGCCAAATAAGGCTTGAAGACACTGATATGTGAACCTATAAATCTAGTAGTTGGATCAACTCCTGAGCTAATTTGAACAGGGGGTTCTTCTTTATAGCCAATTTCGGAATAATGTTCCTTAAAATTAGCTACCAAAGATTCAACGTATTCTTTTGCAGTTTCTGGTGGAAATTTTTCTTTACCGTAAATATTACACTCTGGTTTACTTTCCGAATTTTGTTCATTTTTATTAAAATTTGGGTTAAATTTTTCTGACATATTATTTAAATTTACATACTATTAAGATTAAAAACTTGTTTCTTCTAAACAAGCATGAAGCTAATTTGCCCATTGTTTTTAATATAAACTTAGGTGTTTCCATAATTAACGGATTTCCAAAATATTCAATTTTCATACCAGCTATTTCTTTTTCTGATCCTTCGCTAACTTTTTGAAATATCTTTTTAATTTCATCTATTTTATAAAATTTTTCGGTATCAAGTTTGTAGCCGGGAATAAATTTCAATATTTTCAAAATCCATGCTTTTAATATCGGTCCTGAATAAAAATTCGGCATTCCAACGGCAACAACTCCAGATTTATTACAAACGCGAATCATTTCTTTTGTTATGGATTCTATACTATCTAATGTGTAATGTTCAATCACTCCTATATTCCAAACAAAATCAAAACTATCATCTTTAAACGGCATTGAGAATATATCTCCTTCAAAAAATTTAATATCTTGGGCGTCAAACCTATCGGCTAAATACCTTGAATACTCCAGAGCGGTGGAAGAAATATCCAATAATATTTTATTATAACTTTTATCTAACAATATAGTAGCTTTACCCGATCCGCTTCCAGCCTCTAATACAGTTTTTAAATTACCTTTAAACATTATTTGATTTACGAAGCTGGTTAACTCAGCATAATAATCTTTCCACCAAAACGAAGAAAAATTTTTACTATCGTTTCTTTCTAATTCAACCTTAAATATCTTACTCCAATGAGCGTTCTCATGTTCTATTATCTCTTGCGTGTTATCACTCATATATTTTTATTCTCAGATAACTCAAATCGTAATGCTTTCAAAAAATCTTTTAAAAAGATGACTCTCTTTTTAGCCATAACCTTTGCTGTTTTAGTATGCAACCTATCCTGAACAACTAATAATCTTGTAAAAAAGAGATCCAGCGCATATTTACTGTCATTCGGTTTTCTTTTTTTACAGAAAGGATCCACGAAATTGTAAAAAGATCTATTCATTGCTCCGGCTGAAGAAAAAGTTCTCATTATAGATACTGCTCCCACAGCTTCTAAACTATCCGCATCTTGTAGTATTTTCGCTTCCAGAAAATTAGGTTTTTGCGCTTTTATAAAAGAGCAAATATTTATTGATTCGCAGACTTTTTCTATTTTTTTCCTTGGGAAAGTTTTAGTATTCTTTAATATTCTTTTGGTAAATTTGGCACTTTCTCTAGAACTGTCCAGTCTTTTTTTGTGATTTTTAGGATAACTCACAACATCATGAAATATAGCTGCAGGTATGATAATATCAAAATCAGCCTTCTCTTTTATTGCAATTTTTTCTGATATAGAAAGAACTCTTAATGTATGGTTAATGTCGTGCGCAGGATCATTTTTTGACATTTTCTTTTTTGCAATACCAATCAATTTATTTTTAAGAGTTTTATTCATATCTTTAGTTAATCAACTCATCAACGGAAACATCCAATGCTTTGGCAACTTTTCGCAAAGTTTCAAGCGTAGGATTATCATTTTCTCCCGTTTCCATTTTAATAATTGTATTATTGGCAACATCCGACAATCTCGCCAATTTTTCTTGCGAAAGGCCTTTTTGCTTTCGCAACTTTTTTATATTGTTTGCTAAATTTTTATTCTTTGACATATCATTAGTATAGTAGTAACATTAGAGTGGAGTATATAATTTACTTCATCTATTACAATGTTACATCTAAAATTATAAAAAGTCAA
>JAYEJU010000014.1 GCA_034660655.1 Patescibacteria group bacterium
ATAATATTCTTCTTTTTTATTTTGCTCTAAGGTAAAAATATTTTTTTTTATTTCTTCATATAATTTTTCCATTTCCATATAAACTGGTAATCTCTTAACTTTATCTTGAACATCTAATGATTTATCTAATTTATTTATTTTATTCATTTCTTCTTTTTCTTCAATTTTTTGTTTTGTAAAAATCAAATTGTCTTTTATATCTTTTAACTTATTCAACTTTTTTATACAGTTTGCTTGTTTTTCTGTTTTTATCTTTTTTATGTTGTTTAATTCTTTTTTGTATTTTTTTTCCTCTATTTCATCTATTAAATTTTCTTGTTTTAATTCAAAAATTAAATTTTGAATTTCAGAAATTATGTGATTTATGTTTTTTTTATATTCATTTTCTAAAGAATTGTTAGCTTCTTTTTTATTTTCTTCTTTTTCTTTTTTTTTAGAAATTTCATCCTTTTCAAACTCAGATTTAAAATTATCTATTCTGTCAGCAATATTTGTTGTTATTTCTTTATTGGTTAAATAATAAAGAAGTTTTGACAATTCTTTTTTTGATTCTTCCATTTTTTCTATATCTCCATAATTATTATCAATATCATCTGCAAGCATTTGAGCTTCTTTAACTATTTCTAGATCTTCTGGATGATTATTATCCGGAAGAGCTTCGTCTATATTTTCTATAAACTCATCCAAAATAATTTCTGAGTGATGTTTTATTTGTTCGGCTTTTTTATTTGTTTCTTGTTCTGCTTCAACATTTTTTTTAATTATTTGTGGTATTTTTTCGTTCATAAAATTAAACTAAAAATTATTTTTTGTCTTTTATGCTTTGTAGAAATTCAATTGCAAAATCTTCCAACGCTTTCTTGCATTTTCCTTCAAAATCGTTAATATGTTCAGAAAAAAATTTTTGAATTTGCGTTGGAGACGGTTTATTGTTTATTTGAATGAAGTTTTTATAATTTTCCAACCCCTGCTCGTCAAGCTCGTTCATTAAAATTAATCCTAGTCTTTCTTGAATTTGGGCCATCAGCCGTTCCTTATAAGAATTTTTAAATTCCTCGTTTAAATTATTCAAACCAGCAGACTCCATTAACTGGCTGATAAATTGTTCCAAATAATCTTGTTGCATATATTTATTTAAAATAATTAATTTAAGCTAAAATATGTTAAATAATTTTGCTAAAAATAAAACATAAATTAAAAGAAACATCGCGCCTTCGTAATTATGTATTTTGCGTGAAATTCCAGAAAAAACATAAAGAATTGTAGCAACGGCTAAAAATGGAATCGCAATATACAAAATATCATTTGTTGCCTTAAGCGGACCTAAAAGAGATGATAGCCCAACAACTAAAGATCCATTGAATAGATTTGACCCAAAAATATTGCCAATTGCCAAATCCCCATTTCCATTTTTAACAGCGCGGATAGTTACCGCTAACTCAGGCAATGAAGTTCCAATAGCAACGGCTGATAAAGCTATCGCGGAAGTTGTAATTCCTATCAAAGCTGATAATTCTAAAACAGAAGAAACAGTAAATTTAGCGCCTAAAAAAAGAAATAAAGCGCTTGCGATCAAAATTAAAATTAAAGTAGGATTTATTTTTTTAGGAATTAATTTTTCTTTTGTTTCATCTAATTTCTTTTTTATTTCTTCGCCAATAGTGTCGTGCCGGCTTTTATACAAATAGAAAAAATAAATAGCAAAAAAAGAAATCGCGATAATTCCTTCAAAAATATTAATTTCCTTATCCCACGCCACCATTGCTATAAGTCCAGCAGTAGAAGCCGCAAACAAAGGCAAATCTAAATTTATAATATCATAATCAACTTTTATTTTTTTAACTGTTATGGCTGTGATCCCGACAATCAATAAAATATTAGCGATGTTAGATCCAACCACATTTCCAAGAACAATTTCGCTTGAATTATTTAGGACAGCGATAATTGAAGTAAAAAGTTCTGGCAAGGAAGTTCCTAAAGCAACAACTGTCATTCCAATAAAAAATGGAGACACGCCTAAAATCAGACCAATTTTTTCAGCCGCATTAACAAAATATTCAGCAGACTTTACTAAAACAAACAAACTAATAATCAATACAAAAAACCAAAATAAAAACATAATTTAGAATTAAGAATTATGAAACTCTCTTTTGTCACCCACTCGTATCAGAAGTACGGGGTAAGCTTCGACGGAATCCATATTTCACGCGATAAACAACTGGATTCCTCCAGATAAATATTGGGAGGAACGACATTTAATTTAGCCAATATAAATTCATATATTTTAAATTATACAATAAACAAAAAATACGGTCAATGTATAAAAAATTTAATTTATTTAAAAATAACGGCAATAATGGTTCATAATTGCCATATTGTCAATAATTTGTTATGATTAGTTAAAAGTTTAAAGTTAGAAAAGTCAAAAATAAAATAGACTTTGATTTTATAGATTTCCGAATTTCAACTAAATTTATGCATTTAAAAAGAATAGAAATAAAAGGATTTAAATCTTTTGCAAACAAAGCTGTTTTGGAATTTCCAGAACCGCAAAAAAACGATAAAGGAATTACAGCGATTGTAGGTCCTAATGGCGCAGGCAAATCAAATATTGTTGATGCTATAAGATGGACATTGGGCGAGCAAAGCACAAAACTTTTGCGCGGAAAAAAATCTCAGGATGTTATTTTCCACGGATCAAACGAACGAAGCAGGCTTGGCATGGCGGAAGTTTCGTTATTTATAGACAACAAAGATAAAACAATTCCTATTGAATATTCAGAACTTGCGCTCACAAGAAGGCTTTATCGCAATGGAGAAAGCGCGTATTTGATAAACAAATCTAACGCTAAATTAAACGATATTATTATGCTTTTGGCAAAAGCTAATTTTGGGCAAAAAAGTTTTAGCATTATTGGGCAGGGAATGATTGATCAAATTTTACGCGCTGGCTTTAAAGAAAGAAAAGAATTTTTCGACGAAGCTGTTGGGATTAAACAGTACCAAATTAAAAAACGCCAAACAATAAATGACTTGGAAAAAGCAAGAAATAATTTGTCTAAAATCAAAATTATTTTGACAGAACTTGAACCGCGCTTAAAATTATTGTCGCGCCAGGCTAAAAAGTTAGAACAACGAAAAATCATAAAACAAGAATTAAGAAATTCGCAAATAAAATATTACAGCAATATTTTTTTTCACAACCAAGAAAAAATAGAAAAAATTAATAATCAAATAAGAGAAAAAAAGTTAATAGACGCGAAGTTCGGCAATCAACTTTTAGATTTGCAAAAAAAATTCGCTTTATTATCGCGAGAAAATAGTTTAGATTTTAAATTTGACAAATTAAAACAAGAATTTGATTTTTATGTTGATAAAAAGAATATAATGTTAAGAGATTTAGCTCTTTTAAAAGGCGAAATAGACGTGGAATATAAAAAAATTGGAAAACTTAATTTGGTTTGGCTTGCGAAAAATAAAGATGAATTATTAACGCAAAGAAATAAAATAGAAAATGATTTAAAATATTGCTGTGAAGAAAATAAAAAAATTGAAAAAAGCGTAAAAGAATATGAAGATAAAAAAAATAAGATTAGTAGGCTATTGCGAGAAACAAGCGAAAAAATAGAACAACTGTTGGAAGACAATAAAGCTAAAAAAATAAATAAAACAGATAAGGAGGTAATTAAGAAAATTATAATTTGCCAGCAAGAATTAATTAAGCAGATTGAAACAGCAAAAGAAATAAAAGACATAAAAGCAATAAAGCAAAAAGCAAAAGCAATAAAGCAAGACTTGGACGAATTAGTTAAAGAAAACAAAGTTGAGGAGAATGAATCAATAAAAAAAGAAATTTTTGAATTAACAAATATTAAAAACGATTTGATAGATCAAAAAAATGACATTTTCGCGAATATAAACAGTTTGGAAATAAAAAAGAATGTTAATAATGAAAAAAAGAAAATTTTACAATCTCGTTTGCTTGAAATAGTTGAAAATTTAAAAAAAGTAGAAAACGAAATTGAAAATAGCAAGCCAAGCGACGCGAAAACAGCATTAAAATCTTATGAAACGCGCGAACAAAAAATTAATATTAAAATTAAAGAAATTGACAAAAAAATATTATTTGTTAAAAAAGAACTTGATAATTTTAATAAAAAAGAGCAGGAAAAAAGAGACAGCGCGTTTTTTTTGCAAGACAAAATTCAAGAACAGCAAGCAGAAATAAATCAGAGCAGAAATATTATTAATGGTTTAATGATTGAGTCTGCGAAATTAGAAACACAAAAAGAAAATTTAGAAACAGAAATAAACAGGGAATTAAAAAGCATTGATTGTTTAGATAAAAATTTGGCTGATGAAAATATAGATATAGAAAAAATCAGCAGATTAAAATCGCAATTGGAATTAATTGGCGGAATTGACCCTGAAACAGCAAAAGAATATGAGGAAACAAAAGAACGACGCGATTTTATTTTCAATCAAATAAATGATTTAGAAGAAGCAAGTAAGCGATTGGAAAAAGTTGTTGTTGATTTAGACAAAATTATAAAAAATAGATTTGACAAATCTTTTATTGAGATAAACAAAAATTTTAATAAATATTTTAAAATTTTATTTAATGGAGGGGAAGCAAAATTAGTAAAAAACATTATTCAAAAAAATAAAGAAGATGAACTTGATGAAAAAGGCGAAACTATTAAGACAGATGATGACAAAAAAGAACAAAACGAAATTGACATTGAGATTCAGGTGGCGCCTGTCGGCAAAAAATTAAAAGACATTAATATTTTTTCAGGCGGAGAAAAATCTTTAACTTCAATCGCTTTAATTTGCGCGATTATATCAATTAATCCTTCGCCTTTTGTAATTTTAGACGAAGTTGACGCGTCTCTTGATGAAGCCAACTCAGTTCGTTTCGCGAAAATTATTAAGAATTTATCGCATAAAACACAATTCATCGCTATCACTCACAATAGAACGACAATGGAATCGGCAAGAATCCTTTATGGAATAACAATGCAAGAAAAAGGAGTGTCTAAAATTTTAAGCTTGAATTTAGAAGACGCGCAAGAAACAGCAACAAAATAAATTTAATTAAAATTTATGTATTGGCTTTTTATTGTTGTTATTGGCTATTTGCTAAACGCAATAGCAATGACAACAGACAAATTTATTCTTACAAAATTTATTTCTCGTCCGGCAGTATTTGCTTTTAATGTTGGAATTTCAAATGTCGCTATTATTTTTATTTTAGCTCCTTTTTGTTTAAAATGGATTGATCTTTTTCAAATTATAATTAGTTTATTAGCAGGCGTCAGTTTTATAATGGCAATATTTTTTATGTATAAGGCCGTGAAGCAGGATGAAGTAAGTCGCGTCGCACCATATATTGGAAGCTTAAATCCTGTTTTTATTTTTATTCTCGCATGGTTTTTTTTAGGAGAACAACTAACATTAAAACAGGTAATTGCTTTTATTTTTATCATAAGCGGAGGAATTTTAATCTCTTGGCAGTTTCAAGACAAAAAAAATCTGTTTTATTGTTTAATTCCTAAATATATTCAAAAAAAAATTAAAAAAAATATTACTAGATCCAAAATGAAAATTTTAGGAATAGCAACAATTTCCGCGATTCTTTTTGCAATGTCTTATACTCTTACCAAATATATTTATAATTCAACAGACTTTCTTAATGGTTTTGTTTGGACGCGATTTGGAGTTGTCTTAGGATCTCTATTGCTTCTTCCTAAAATTAATCTGCGAAAAATTTTTCCACCAAAGAAAAAAGACAGAAAAAAAACAGGAATGGTTTTTCTTTTTGGGCAAATATGCGGTGGCTTAAGCTTCTTTCTAATAAATTACGCTTTTTCAATAAACAGTGTTACATTAACTCATGCCTTACAAGGCTTGCAATATGTTTTTTTGTTTTTAATAATTTTGATTTTAAGCAAAAAATTCCCTTTTATTTTAAAAGAAAAAATAACGCCCTTTGTTTTAGCGCAAAAAATTTGCGCTATTCTTTTAATCTGCGGAGGGCTGTTTTTTCTAATTGTTTAATTCAAATTACAAAATGTATTAATTTTTATTTTTTATTGTCATTCCCGTAAAAACGGGAATCCAGAAATATTTAGTATTGGATTCCCAATCAAGTTGGGAATGACATTTAAAAAAATTTTATGATATTTTTGAACAAACTAAAAAAAAGGTTAAATTCTAAAATCAAAAAAATCGCTTTTTTTTCATTTATGATAGCTTTGTTAATAATTTTAACAATTCTATTTTTATTTTGGCCGCGCGATATGTCAAAAGGCAAAACGCCAATTTATGGTTTAAATTTTTCACAAAAATACGCGACTGATTTAGGGCTTGATTGGAGAAAAACATATCTTGCGATAATCAATGAATTAAGTCCAGAACGTTTAAGAATCTCAGCGCACTGGGATCTGATAGAAAAAAAACAAGGCAAATACGATTTTTCTTATCTTGATTGGCAGATAAAACAAGCAGAAAAAAAAAATATAAAAGTAATTTTAGCAATTGGAAGACGCACTCCAAGATGGCCTGAATGCCATACGCCGATTTGGGCAAAAAATTTTTCAGAAAAAAAACAGCAGAAATTAATTTTAAAATTGTTAAAAGAAGAAATAAATCATTTTAAAAAATATAATAATATAATTTACTGGCAACTGGAAAACGAACCCCTGCTTGATTTATTTGGCGAATGCCCAAAAGGAGACAAGAAATTTTTAGACAAAGAAATTGCCTTGGTAAAATCTTTGACTAAAAGGCCAATTATTTTAACTGACAGCGGAGAATTAAGCAGTTGGAGAACATTGTCAAAAAAAGCTGATATTTTAGGAACAAGTATGTACAAAACTGTTTGGAATAAATATTGGAGGTTTTTAACTTATCCTTTCCCGCCAACGTTTTATTATTATAAAGCAAAAATAAATCAATTTTTTCACAAAAATTTACGCAAAGTGATTATTACTGAATTGCAAGGAGAGGCATGGGCTAATGCTCCGCTTAACACAATACCGATCGAAAAACAATTTAGATCAATGGATATAGAAAAATTTAAAAATATTTTAATCTACGCGCGCAGAAGCGGATTAAATGAAATTTATATTTGGGGCGCTGAATGGTGGTATTGGCTGAAGCAAAACAATGATGATTCTTTTTGGATAGAAGCTCAAAATGTTTTAAAAAATCACTAAACCCTTGTCAAAAACCAAAAAGCATGCTAACATCCACTTATAATTTTAATTAAAAATTTTTAGTTTTAATCTAAAAGCTAATAAAGCTAAAAACTAAAAACTAAGAGTAAAATTCTATGTCTAGAAGATGTGAAATTTGTAATAAAAAATCTTTAACAGCAAATAAAAGAAGCCATTCAATGGTCGCGACAAAAAGAAAACAGCATGCTAATCTTCAAAATAAAAAAATTAATGGAAAAAAAGTAAAAGTCTGCACAAGCTGTTTAAGAACTATTGCCAAAAAATCAAAATAAATAAATATAATCCGAATCTATAAATTGTATCCGCCTGCCGGCAGGCAGGAATACTCCTAAAATAAAATAATACGAATTATAATTCGTGTTTGAGGTATTAGGATAATAGTTTATAATATTCGGATTATATATTTTTATGAATAAAATTTTAAAAATATTTTTATTTTTCGCGATAATATTTAATTGTTCTGCTGTTTTCGCGCAAGAAAACAATGATAATATTGTTGTTTCACATTCTTATGAAAAAGCAATGGTTTTAAGTGTTGAAGATATTATAGAAGAAATTGACAAAAAAAATAACCACGGAGGCAAGGAAATAGTTAGCTTTCAAAAACTTAAAATAAAAATTTTAAGCGGAAAATATAAAAATGACGAGCAAGAAATAAAAAATAGCATTTCTAATAATCCTTTGGATTTAAACATCAAAAAAGGAGATAAAATTTTAATTTATATAGAAGAACTTCAGAATGGAGCATATACGACGCAAGTTCAAGGATTTTATGTTTTGCCAAGCATGATTTTTCTTATCCTTTTATTTTTTTTAGTTCTTTTAATCATTGGCGGAAAACAGGGATTAAAGGCAATTCTTAGCTTGGCTGTTTCAATTTTTTTAATTTTTAAGCTGTTTATTCCAAGAGCTTTAAACGGAGATAACCCAATACTTTTATCTCTTATCGTGTCAGCCATAATCGCGATAGTAACTTTAACATTGATAAGCGGTTTTCGTAAAAAAACAATTTCCGCTATTTTAGGAACGATAGGCGGAGTCGCGTCAGCCGCTTTGTTGGCAATTATTTTTGGAAATTTCGCGCATCTTAACGGTTTGTCAGATGAAAATGCCATAACTATGTTTTCCCAATTTTCAAGTCTTGATTTTAAAGGGCTTTTATTCGCGGGAATTATTATTGGAGCATTAGGAGCTGTAATGGATGTTGCTATGTCAATTTCTTCAACAATTGCCGAAGTTAAAAAAGCAAATCCACAGATTAAAAAAACAAGATTGATTAAAGCAGGGCTTGCGGTTGGAAAAGATATTATGGGCACTATGTCTAACACTTTGATTTTTGCTTATGTTGGATCTTCTTTATTTTTAGTTTTACTTTTTACGCAATATGGAGAGTCTTATTTGAATTTTTTGAATTTTAATTTTGTGGCGGAAGAAATAGTTAGATCTATTGCTGGTAGTATTGGTCTGATTTTAGCTGTTCCTTTAACAGCAATAATCGCCGGATATTTGGAAAGCAAAAATAAATAATCTATAACCCTTGCATTATTTTAAATCTGTGTTAATATAAAATTACAATAAAAATAAATTTAATTAGACCTGAAGGGTCTTTTTTAAAACAAAAAATATGGGAATTGCGAATAATAAATTAGTAAAATATATATACGGCTCTTATGTTGAAATGAAGAAAGTCACTTGGCCGACTCGTCCAGAAACAGTTAGATTAACAATGGCGGTTATTTTAATCAGCTTAGTTATAGCTGCTTTTTTAGGATTTTTAGATTTTATGTTTTCTTTTGGAATAGAAAAAATAATAACTATTTTTAATTCGTAATTTCAACCAAAGGCTGGATAGTCTCTGGCTGGGATATTAACTAAATATGTCTAAACAAATTTCACAAGGAAAATTGTGGTATGTAATACATACTTATTCTGGATATGAAGAAAATGTAAAAAGCAATTTAAAACAGCGAATTGAATCAATGGGAATGGATGACAAAATTTTTAATATTTTAATTCCGACAGAAAAAAAGATAAAAATTAAAAATGGCAGGAGAAAAGTCGTGACTGAAAAAATTTTTCCAGGATATATTTTAGTTGAGATGGTTGTTACAGATGAATCATGGTATGTTGTTAGAAACACTCCGAATGTTACGGGTTTTATTGGCTCAGGAACAACGCCTGTCCCTGTTTCGCAAAAAGAAATAAAAGATTTGCAAAAAAGAATGGGGGTTGAAGAGCCTAAATTTAAAATTGATTTTAATATTGATGATCATGTGAAAATAATTGATGGTCCGTTTAAAAATTCTGAAGGCAAGGTTTCAAACATTGATGAAGAACGCGGAAAAATTAAAGTGTTGGTGTCTATGTTCGGACGTGAAACTCCTGTAGAATTAGATTCACTACAAGCTAAAAAAATATAAATTTAGCCTCATTAGCTTATAGCTTTATTAGCTTATTAGAATCAAAATTTTTTATGATTTTAAAATAGAAGCTAACGAAGCTAACGAAGCTAACGAAGCTAACGAAGCTAATTTATGAAAAAAATTAAAACAACAATAAAATTACAAATCCCAGGAGGACAAGCAAATCCAGCGCCTCCTATTGGCCCTGCCCTAGGACAGCATGGCTTAAATATAGCTGAATTTTGCCAGAGATTTAATGATGCGACAAAAAGCAAAAATGGAGAAATTATTCCCTGCGAAATTTCTGTTTATGAAGATAGAAGCTATGATTTTATTTTAAAAACTTCTCCAGCCGCTGAATTAATTAAAAAAGCAGCGAATATTAAAAAAGGATCTGGCAATCCTTTAACTAGTAAAATAGGCAAAATCACTAAAGTTCAGCTTGAAGAAATCGCTAAAATCAAAATGCCGGACTTAAACGCGAATTCTGTTGAAGCGGCAATGAAAATTATAGAAGGCACGGCAAAACAAATGGGCGTGGAAATAATAGATTAACTAAAAAATTATGAAAAGAGAAAAAAAAGAAAAAATTAAATTAGAGTTTGATAAAACAAAAATTTATTTGATAGAAGACGCTATTGAATTAGTGAAAAAAATTTCTAAAACTAAATTTGACGCTTCAATAGAGATTCATATTCGTTTGGGAATTGATCCAAAAAAAGGAGACCAGCAAGTCCGTGGAACAATAATTTTGCCAAATTCCGTATCTAAACAAAAAAAGATAGCGGTTTTTGCTGAAGATGAAAAACAAAAAGAAGCAAAAACAGCAGGAGCGGACATTGTTGGAAGCGAGGAATTAATTCAAAAAATTAAACAAACAAAAAAAATTGATTTTGATATAGCAATAGCGACTCCTAACACGATGAAGCTTCTATCTTCTATTGCGAAAATTTTAGGTCCGAAAGGTTTAATGCCGTCGCCGAAAAATGGAACAATAACTACTGACTTACCTAAAACAATTAAAGAATTTAAACAAGGAAAAGTTGTTTTCAAAAATGATGATACAGGCAATATCCACCAAATGATTGGCAAAATTTCTTTAGACAATAAAAAAATTCTTGAAAATTACGAAATATTTTTGAAAATACTGAATAAAGTAAAGCCAACAACTGCCAAAGGAATTTATATTAAGAATATTTTTCTTTGTTCAACAATGGGGCCAAGCATAAAAATTGAATATAAATAAAATATAAATAATTTAATTACGGTTATTCGGTAAATTAAAATTTTTAAAAAAAAATTTACTGAATAATTAGTTTACAATTATGGACAACGAAACAAAACAAAAAATTATTAAGAAGTTTCAACTTCACAAAAACGACACAGGATCAACAGAAGTGCAGATAGCTATTTTAAGCCATGAAATAGACGAATTAAGCAGTCATTTAAAAAAGCATATTCATGACTATTCTTCAAGAAGAGGTTTATTTAAAAAAATATGCCAAAGAAAAAAATTGATTAAATATTTACGTAAAGAAGATATAGACAGTTTATACAAAATTGCTCAAATTTTAAAATTGAAAATAGCTAAATCTTTAAAAGAAGAATTGGAAGATATCGCTAATTTGAACAAAGTGAATGAAGAAAAAAAACAAAATAAGGAAGAAAATAAAGAAAAAATATAAATAAAATCTTGAGCTAAATTTTAGCTCAAGATTTTTAATAAATTTTTTGTGTAATTAATTAAACGCGTTTAACTAACAGACTTATAGTTTATGAATTTATTCATAAATTACTGCCTGTTGGTTAAATGCTTAGCAACATTTGTATGAAAGAACAAAAAAACATCCATTCTTTTTCAATGGAATGGGGAGGCAGAACATTATCTGTTGAAAAGGGGCGTTTAGCCAATCAAACTACTTGCTCGTTAAGAGTCCAATACGGCGAAACAGTTGTTTTGGCAACAGTAGTAAGGTCAAAAGAAAAAAGAGAGGGAATAAATTATTTTCCGCTAATGGTTGATTATGAGGAAAAATTATACGCGGCTGGAAAAATTAAAGGATCTAGATTTATTAAACGGGAAGGAAGACCCACAGACGAAGCAGTCTTAAACGGCAGAATGGTTGATCGCGCTATCAGACCATTATTTAATGATAAAGACCGCAATGAAATTCAAGTAATTTTAAGCATTTTGTCGGTTGACCAAGAAAATATCCCGGGAGTAATTGCTTTAATCGCTGCTTCTTTTGCTTTGCATATCTCTCCTATTAATTGGAAAGGACCGATTGGCGGAGTGCGAATTGGCAGGATTGATGAAAAATTCATTGTTAATCCGACTTATGAAGAGTTAGAAAAAAGCGATTTGGATTTGATTGTTGCAGGAACAGACAAAAAAATAATTATGATTGAAGCAGGCGCGAAAGAAGTAAAAGAAGATATTATGTTTGAAGCAATGGAATTTGCCAAAAAACAGATAACTCCTTTAATTGAGTTTATAGAAAAGATTGCTAAAAAATTGCCTGAACAGGAAAAAATCGCAATAGAAGAAGAACAAGAAAACTCAGCTTTACCTTTGATTGAAAAATTTTTAAACGAAAATTTAGAAAAACATTTGTTTGATAAAAGCTTAAAAACTAAAGTAGAAAGAAAAGAAAAATTAGACTTATTAAAAGAAAATTTATTACAACATTTAATATCTAATAATATAGAAGAAGATGACGCTAAAATAGCAATTAAAAAAATGAATGAATATGTTGATTCAGCCGTGAGTGAAGCAATAATAAAAAATGAGCAAAGAGTTGACGGCAGAAATATAGATGAAGTTAGAAAATTATCTTCAGATGTCGCGATTCTTCCGCGAACCCACGGATCAGGATTGTTTAATCGCGGAGAAACGCAAGTTTTGTCAGTTGTGACGTTAGGACCTCCAAGCGCTGAACAGCTTTTAGATGGCATGGAAGAAAACGGGACAAAACATTTTATGCATCATTATAATTTCCCTCCATTTTCCGTTGGAGAAACAGGATTTATGCGAGGGCCTGGCCGTCGTGACATCGGACACGGAGCTTTGGCTGAAAAAGCCCTATTTCCTGTCTTGCCAAGCAAGGATGATTTTCCTTATACTATTAGAATTGTGAGCGAAGTTTTATCATCAAATGGTTCAAGTTCTATGGGCGCTGTTTGCGGTTCAACTCTTTCGCTAATGGACGCTGGAGTTCCTATTAAAAAACCTGTTGCTGGAATTGCTATTGGAATATCATCTAATAAAGATATGAGCGAATGGAAAGTTTTAACAGATATACAAGATTTAGAAGACGGAGAAGGCGGAATGGATTTTAAAGTTGCTGGAACCTGTGATGGAATTACAGCTATTCAATTAGACACAAAAACTCTTGGGATAAATTCAGAAATTACAAAAGAGGCATTGCAAAAAGCGCTAAAAGCCAGATTAAAAATTTTAGATGTTATTAAAAATACGATTAAAGAGCCAAGAAAAGATTTGTCAAAATACGCTCCGCGAGTCATTTCTTTAAAAATTAATCCTGACAAAATCAGAACTGTTATCGGACCAGGAGGAAAAATGATCAATAAAATTATTGATGAAACAGGAGCAAGTATTGACATAGAAGACGACGGCACTGTGTTTATTTCTTCTGTTGACAACGAGTCTATGGATAAGGCTGTTCAATGGGTCAAAGATTTAACTCATGAAGTTAAAGCAGGAGAGCTTTATAAAGGAACAGTAATGCGTATTATGGATTTTGGAGCTTTTGTTGAAGTGCTTCCGGGACAGGAAGGATTGGTTCATATTTCCGAGTTGTCTTATGGGCATACAAACAAAGTTGAAGATGTGGTAAAAATGGGAGACGTTATCCCTGTAAAAGTTATTGAGATTGACAGTGTTGGAAGAATAAATTTGTCATATAAAGATACTCAGCCAAAACCTGATCATATTGAAGAAAAGCCGTTTGTAAAAAAAGATTTTAATAACAGAGGACCAAAACGAAATTTTTTTAACAAAAAACCAAGGCGATAATGTTGCTTAAATTATGTTATTTAATTTCTTAAAAATTATCACAAATATAATCAAAAAACCTCTTGTTAAAAAAATTTCAAGAGGTTTTTTGATTTTGATTTTTATTGTTTTAATCTGGGCGATTTTTGGGTTTAATTTTCAAAAAGATAAAAAAGCTAATTTAGACAGCTTAAATAAAAATCAAATAGTAAAAAATTATTTGTTGAAAAACAATGCAGGCGATTTAAAAGGCGAATTTTTTTACAGGAACGGTTATTTAACGCTAAGAATAAAAAATAAAACATCTAAAAATTTAGCTTATAATTTAAAATATTTTTTTTACAAACCGTTTTTTAATTATTTTGAAAGCCGTTATTTGAAAAATTGCGATTTGCAAGATGATACTATAATAATCAAAAATATAAATTTAAAAAATTTTTTATTAGAATATCAAGACGCGACAGAACAACAGCTTATTTCCATTTTTAATAATGAAAATCTAACTAACAATTTTAGCCAGGAGCAGACAAGCAAATTTTTATCAGTATTGGACGGAAATTCTGAAATAATAATTGATTTTAAAAATAAAAATAATATTATTTATTTTGGCAAAATCAAATTAAATAATTTAAAGAATAAACAGGTTAAACTAGAAAATTTTGAAGACAGCGTAAGATATATTTTGGGAATCTTAAATCCAAAACAAAAAAAAATGATTTTGCCTGATAAGACAGTTGCCAAAGAGCTTATTATTGATAAAGATCAGTTTGTTTTTAAAACTAAAAGTGTTAATGGGGAAAAAATAAGATATTTGCAAGCAAAAGAGAATAATTTTAATATAGCTTATTATATTAGAAATGATTTTTTTATTTTTTCCAATTCTTTAGAAAAAATAAAAAGCGATTTTCCTTCTTTATTTAAAAATGATGGCTCGCATATAATTATTATCCCAACGAAAATTTTTAAAAAATTTCAAATAGTTAAAGAAATTTTTCACAATAAAATTGAGAATTATAGCGCGGTAATTATCACAAAAGATAAGATAACAAATGAAACACTTTTGATTTTTAAATAACATAAAAAACAGTTTAGATAAGAAACATCTAAACTGTTTTAAAGGTTTAAAATTTCAATAATTTTTTGCGACAAGTGTTTTCTTGTGGATTTTAATTTGCCGCCCGCTCTCACAAATTCTCTTTTTTGGCAATTAAAATCTGACCAAGAAAGAAAATTATTTTTATGCTTTATAGGCTCGTCGTCAAAATCTGACAAGACAAGAAATTTATGTTTATCTTTTTTGTGAACATGCTTTATTAAATCCATAGAGCCGTTTGAACAGCTTATAACTATAAGCTCTATATTTTCTATTCCATTTAATCTTAAAAAATTTGTTGCCTGACTTGTTGTGTGAACGAGAGTTAAATCTATTTTGCCTCCTAGCAGATATTTTGTTAATAAAAAAGTTATTTTTTCATTGTCAAATATCAGCACTTTTGGTTTTTTCATTTATTCCCCTTTGTTTTTACTTATATTCTAAATAATATTTTTTAAAAGTCAATAACTTTTATTCTTTTTATTAAATAATTGTTCGGCAGGACAGCCAATTTTTCTTTGTTCACAAAATTTGCATGCCAAAGAGCCCCTAATAAAACTATTTCCAGCAGAAGTAAGAATTATTAATGTTACTATCAATAATAAAATCAACCAATTAAAATTCAATATCAATAATACTGCTCCCGTAAGCAATAGGATTATTGAAACAAAAAAATCCGGGAGCATATCTTTCAAGGTAATTTTGTTTTTGATAAATTTTTGCGAATCTCCTTTTTTGAAAAACAAAAAACTTATTTTTCCTTTGCCAAAACCACAGAATTTTCCGTAATAATAACAATTTACGCAACTTCTTTTCATTAAACGAATTTCTAATCCCAAAATATATAATACATAAAATAACAGCCAAATAATACCTACTTGATAAATAATAAACGCGCCTGCGAAATAAATTGCAATTGACACAAGATTAGAAATAATCATTATCCAGCATGGATAGTTTTCAAAATATTTTTGTTGTCTCATAATCTTTACATCTTTATTAATATAAATGTTACCATTATATAAATTTTGTTCTTCTTTCAAATTTTAATAAATAAGAGATTGCCAAAAAGCCAACATTTCGAGGGATTTCAACTTATTTACTAGATTCAGAATAACGCAGCATAGCGTTTTATTTGCTTGTATTGGTTGAAATGTTTCGATTTTGCCACTTATCCGACAGTCTCAAATAGATCTTTTTCTGAAGCGAAGCGGAAGAAAACACATTATTATCCCCCTCTTTTGTTTTAGAAAAAATCAAATTCCTGTCTGCCGACAGGCAGGTATTCCTCCTTTAAAAGCCTATCGTCATTATTCATATTAGAAGAATATTTTTTGAATTGCGTATAACATATCCAAATATCTGAAGTTTTTAGGAGCCGAAGGCGGAGAAAAATTTGAAAAAATTACGAGCCGAGCAATTTTCCTTTTATCCCTTGTCAGGCGAGGGTCGGCGTAGTGAAACGAAGCCGAAGTGCAGCGCCCCCCTGAGTTGAAAACTGGTGTCATTATTAATTCAAAGAAAAATTTATTCGAGAAATAACTTACTATATTGGAACTTCTTTAGATTATCTTCAATATCTTTGTAGATTTTATCACAAATCATTCCACCTGCAATAAAAACTTCCTGAGTTATATCCACTAAACAAAAATCAGGCATCTTAAAATTATTATTTTCTTCTAAAGTTGCAAATTCAAAATCAACAACTACAAGACCTGCTAAATCATCTTTAAAAACATCGAATTCTGCAGTTCTACCTTTATAATCATAAAAATATCTTATTTTACTAACCCTCTTTCCTTCAAGTTGTTGATTTAAAGCATTAAATTCAGTTTCAGTGAGAATTATTGTTTGCTCTTCTTGATATGAAGCGTCTCCGTCATTAACAGGCTCTTTTTTTGTTAATTCGAATTTATTACCATTTTTTCTAAGTCTTAATTTTGGATGCTCACTAGATTTAGGAATATACACATCAATAATCTCTTTGAATTTGCAACTTTTCAAATTTTCAGGAAGTTTTTTTGCTAAATAAGTTTTTTCTAATTCGATCATAATATTAAAAATAGTAAATAAAGTATTATAAATTTTTCTTTTTCTATTCTAGCCAGTTTTCAATTTCATATAACATATGCGTATATCGGAAGTTCTTTTGACCAAAACACATTATTTGCAATTAAATATTTTTTGATTTCTTTTAATTACTTTGCAACTCTTATCTAAAAATTGTTTTAAGTTTATTTTTCATTACCAATAACTAACTTCAATAAAAGGAAGTGAAATCATACAAAAAAATGGTATTATTGCAAAGTTGATTAATATAATGTATCTTTTACGATGGTCTTACCAATTTTAGCAAAGACAACTTTGCAAAGCTAAAAATCAATCCCATGAATTGTTTATGAGCACGGAAGTCGTTTTAGATGACGAATTGTTTAGCTTGGTTTTTCCTGTCTTGGTCGAATATTTTTTCTATCTTTCACGGAAATAGTATTGTGAAAATTAATTTATTATTTGTTTTTCATATTTTGTAAAAATATTTTTCAGTCCAGATTTGATAATAATTAAATCAACCAAATTTTCAATTTCTTGATATTTCATTTTTTGTGATTTTTCATAAACAAACAAATGAATCAATTCATGAATGATTGTTTCCAGAATAAAATCAACTTTTGCGTCTATGTTTACAAAAATTTTGTCGGGATAGTCATAATAACCGTAGCACCCATAAAATGTTAAAAAGCATTTATACTCTTTCTTTATATCCAAACAATATTCTTTTTATTATATTTTTCAAGAAAATTGAGAACGGCTGATTCTTTTTCTTTCCACGCTTTCACAATTTTTTCTTTTGTGGATTTAATTTTGAATTTTTCCTCATCTTTTTTTATTTGTTCATCAATTATCAGGCTGTCTTTTTTTGACGTGTTGTCAAAAGGAAAATAAAAAAACATTTTATTTCTTTCAAAATGAGGAATGCACTCTTCAATAAAATTCAATTTCTTTTTTATTTGATTTTTGTCGTAAATTATTTTAATTTTCATATTTTTTGTAAAATAAATGCCCTGCACTATTAATTATAGTTTAGGGCATTTTGAGAGATAAATCAACAGAAAATTTCCAGTATTTCCTTAATTTCCTGATAATTTATTTCATATAATATGCGCGCTTAATGCGAAGTGATCAGACCAAAACGAGCGAAGCGAAGTTTTGGGATGGGCATTTCGCATAAGCAGCTGTTATGCGATGTACATTTTTTCCTTTTGATTTCTCGCAGAGAAATCACTCTAAAAAATAATCAGATTTTGTTTTTTTGTTTAGGGCAAAGGGAATAGGGGAATTAAACGGGTGAATAACCGGAGCCCAAAATACCTTATTTGCAATTAAATAGTTTTTTATTTTTTTTAATGGCTTTGTAGCTTTTATCTAAAAATTGCTCAAAATTTTTACTTTTATTATAAAACTCAGTAAAATATTCCGGAGCTGTTTTATTGTTTATTTTTATTTTTTTATGTTCTTCATAAAAAACAGCTTTTAGCTTCAATATTTTTTTTATTCTTTGGTCGTTTAAAATAATCGG
>JAYEJU010000015.1 GCA_034660655.1 Patescibacteria group bacterium
ATTATACAATTTAATTTATCAAGAGTGCAGTAAGGGACTTAGCCCGACGACCTGCCAGCAACCCCGAAAATTATTTTCGGAAGGTGCTAATTCTAAGCCCGAAAGGGAAAGATAAAAATTATTTTTTAAAATCTTTCTCTTTCAGGGAAAGTTTTTTTTAATTTTTTAACAATTACTAAAATGAACATTATTTCAAAAAAAATCAAAAAGTGCAAAAAATGCGGTTATTATAATGGCTCTATAGAAGAAAAGTTTAATGGAAAAGTCCCAGTAGTTTGTTACTGTGATTTATCATCAGGGAGAGCAAACGAATTTAATCCTGTTATAATCGGTTTTCCAGATGGAAGATTATTTTGGAAACCAATTAGTGATTATAAGGATAAAAATGGAGAATTTCGGCATGTCCCACATTTTTCCATGGGATTTTCACTCCCAAGTCCAAAATCAAAAATATGAGTTTTAAAAATAATTTTAAAAAAGGAGTATTATTTGGATTTGTGCCTTATCCTTTGGAAATAAAGGAACATCCTGAATTGAATATTTTTCCTCTTAATGTTCTTTTTATGCAATATGGAACAAGAGATAAAAAAATAATTATTGGAACTGCATTATATGAATCCAATTTGGAAACTTTTAAACAAGAGAATAAAAAACGCTCTATGAAATATCACAATGTCTACGGAGATAATTGCTGGCTTCTAATTAAATATAATATAACTAAAAAAAATTATATCGGCGAAAAATTTGTGAATGAAAAGTCGGTAATGATGGCGGGAGGGACAAAATGGAATATGTTTTTTATGCATTTTACTATGAGTGGCTTGTTTAAAGGCGAAAGTTGCAAATTTGAAATATTAAAGTAGGCAAAAAATTTAAATGGTTCGGCTTAAAAACAATTCACAAGCCTAATGATTAAATTTTTTGTAATTTTAGCGCTTTTTCCCTTGATTTATCAACAAACTTATGATTTAATGTAGATAAAGAATAATTAATTAAAATTAGAAAAAAATTATGACAAATCAGAACAATAATAAAAATTTGATACTTGTCAGAAAACAAATTGACAGTGTGGCAGAATATCAAATTTTGAATACAAAAAATGTATTTAATGACATTTGTTGCGTAATTATTAAAATTACAGGTCGACAAATTTTTGAAATTGGACAGTTTAAAAATATAGAAATAGCTAAAGAAGTATTGGAAAAATTGAATGGAAATGATTATATCGGCAGAAAAGTAAAAATTAAGATTAAAAATTATGATAAAATATATATTGGTGAAATTGTTTCATGGACATATGGAGAAAATAGTGCGGTTGAAATTTATGGAGGAGAAGAAAATACAAGCGAAAAAGTTCATTTAATATTTAATAAATTTGATAATAAATGGAATCAATTAATAGAAAAATTGGAATTTATTGATTAGTATGAATTGAAATAAATATGACAAACAATTTTCAAGAAAGTTATTATGAGTTTAAAATGAAAATAAGTTTTGGAGTGTTTTTTACTTATTTTCGAGGCAAGAAAGATTTTAAAAATTTTTTAGCCACACTTTCAAAAGAAAAACAAGAAAAATTCTTTAGATTAAGCAAATTTTATAACGATTTTATTCGTAATCCATTTTTTAAGGATGAAAATACAAAAAGATTTTTTTCTCTAATAATGATTTTTTCTTTAATTGAAGCTACGGTAAGTGAGGAAAAACATAAAACTTTTGATGAATATTTAGTTAAAAATTTTGAACCAATTCTAGATAAAGAAACCTTGAAAGATATACAAAGAAAATATCTTAATAAGTTTGGGGTACGAAGACAAATAAAAAAATTTTTTGATGATTATGTTGACGAAGAATGCAAAAAAATATTTGCGAATGCCATTTGTTTCAATTCTGGAAATAAACGAAAGGCATTGTCAATAGATGAAAATATTAAAAAAAATATAGATATATTTTATCAGTGGAGATCTGAATTTGTCCATAATGCCGAAATACATGGAGCTTTTTCTGGGTCAAGTTTCTGTGTAGTAAATAAAAATGTTATTACCACTGCTTATAGGAGAGAGGATTTTGAGCAACTTTTTGAGCACGGTTTTTTGCGCTATTTCGGCTATACAAAAAATTTAGAACATAAAGATATTAAGAAGAAAATTGAACAATATAAAAAATATACATTCTCAGTAGCCTGGAAAAGAATAAGTAATGATTTTGAAAGTCTAAAAAAGTTAATCAATAAATCAATATGAAAAAACAATTTACAATTTTATTTTAAAATAACATTATGAAAATAGAAACTATCAAAGAATTAAACCAAAAAATTTGGTATAGATTAATAAAAGTAATTTATATTTTTAGTTTAATATTTGCTATTTGTGCAAATTTGTTATTTATAACAGAAGAATTTTTTGATGATGGATATATTGTTTTAGGTTTATCATTATATATACTATTTTCCGTTTTTATTTATATTGGATTTGAAATTTTGAAAAGATCATTTTTTTATATTATCTTAGGAACGATGATACCTGTTGACGATAATTATTTTATAAAATTAAAAAAATATAAAAAATTGATTATCCCTATATTAATAATTCTTATTATTACTTTCGCTTATGGGATATGGGATATTAACAAAATTGATTTGCAACAATCTATGAGGCAGAGCCAAATCAGAAAAGATTGTTGTCATGAAGTATACGATAAAACACTAGATCTTTCAGCTTTAAAGTCATTAAGAGAAAAAAAAGAAAAGTAATTTTGACTTTTCTACTTTAGATTTGTCAAAAAAAATGAATATGAATATAAAAATTGTTTAAGAAAAAAAGGTTATAGAAATAATTTTATTTTTAACGCTCGCTCACCCAAATTTTAAATAATTTTTAACATACTTAATATGGAAAAAGAATATCAATCAGATTCTAATAATAGTCTAAATAAAAAATCAGATGAAGAACTAATTAAAGATTTGCTTATATTGGATTCCAGTAAACGAGATTATACGAAAGCCATATTAGATAAAAGAATGAAGGATAGCCTGGAATATTTAACAAAAGTCATTAAAAAAAGTAATGATAGTACTGAAAAATACAACGTTATTTTAGCTCGACTGACTAGATGGATTCTATGGCTTACAGCAATAATGACTATTACTACTATTATCAATATATTAATTGTTAAAAAAATTATTTAAAATTTTTGATACGCCGATAAGTTAATCGATATCCATTTCACGAGCTAAATAAAATTATTCATTAAATTTTATATTATGAAAAAACAATTTACAATTTTGTCAATCTTAATTTTTGTTTTATCACCTTTGGCTGGTTTAACTAAAATTGATGATTCGCACACCAAGTCTGTGGCACAAATTCTTATTTGGGATATGAGAAATCAAAAATATATATCTTCTGGGTCAGGCATAAATTTGTCAATTACAAGTTCCACATTTATACTTACAAATTATCATGTAGTTGAAGATATTATAAGATATCCAGATTTATATAAGGCAATAGTGTGTGTGACCGAAAAATCGCAATCAACTCCTAAGTGTGATTATATGGCGAGCGCTTATCATGCTTATGGTGGATGGCCAGGAAAGGCTAAATATTCAGAAGAGTTGGATTTAGCACTTATTGCTGTTAATTGGAAAAGGGAAGATGATAATAGCACTAAGTGGAAAAGTATTGCTGAGATGCCAATGAATGAATGGCCAAGTTTTGGCGGTGTTATTTCTTCAGTGCCGTATGGGTATGAATTGACAGGTATAGAGCTGGGTGATGAAGTCCAAACTTTAGGATTCCCAGATTATGGATATGATACGATGACTTATTCAAATGGCGTAGTTTCTAATTTTTGGATGGATGATGGGACTATTTTTGAAAATCATGATGGCGTTTTAGCTATTGGCACAAGCGCCAAAATTGCACCAGGCAGTTCTGGAGGGGCAGCATTTAATAAGGATGGAGAATTCTTAGGAATAACAAGCGCAGGCATAATGGATGATAACGGCAATTTTATGACAGGAGTTATAATTCCAGTAACTACGGTTAATTGGTGGCTTAAAAGTTTGGGTTATCTAATGGATAAAGATGGGGAGGACGCAGTACTTAGAGAAAAAGAAAGGATTTTTTCAGAAGAAGTATATTGTTGCTATCTTGATACTTATGATAAAAACGGAAAAACTCGTTATGATGCAATAAAAGATGAGTGTGTTTGTGAAGAAGGATATACAACATTAGAAACAAGTGATAAATGTATTACATATTCCGACAGTTGTAAAAAAAGTTATGGACAAAATTCTTATTATATAGGGAAGATGACTGATGAAAACGAAACTATCTGCGGTTGTTTGAGCGGTTATATATGGAAAGGGACAGAGTGCAAAAGCATTGAAGAAAAAAGAGAAATTTGTAAATTAAATACTGTTTATTTTCCAGCATATCCCGAAACGAAGAGTGATGCAAAGCGTATGTATGGTCCAAGAGGAGAGAAAGAAAAAGGTTGCAAGTGTCCTGATGGTTATGTATGGCAAGATGATATGTGTGTCACAGATAAAAATATTTCAAATAATAATTATGACAAAAATTGTAAAAGTTATTATGGGGAAAATAGTTATTTTACAGGAAATTTTAATGATGAAGGGCAAAGTTTGTGTGGTTGCCGAAGTGGTTATGTTTGGAATAAATTAGGAGATAGTTGTATCAGTAACATCGTGGAAGAAGAAAAATTTTTAATAACCGAAGTAGATAACAATTTATCAAAAAGAGTGAGTGGGAATATTTTACTGCAGGTAGAAAAAAACGGAGAGGGGTGGTATGTTTATCCAGACAACAAAAAGAAATATTATTTAGGCAGACCGGCAGATGCTTTTAATGTAATGCGAAAATTAGGATT
>JAYEJU010000016.1 GCA_034660655.1 Patescibacteria group bacterium
TTTTATTGACTTTTACTCCCTGATGTGGTAATTTTTTAGTAGTTAATCTGAATGAAAAAAATAGACTTGTTGCATAATTAGTTTTGTGACGAAATTTTCAGATTTTGAGACAAAACTAATTACGCAACAGGTCTAACAGGATATTCTGCTTTATTTATTAAATTTTGAATATCAGCTTTTCTTGGAAAAAATTCACAATTAGATTATTATTACTAATTATTAAAGGGTTAGGACAGCTTAAAAAAGTTTTAATCCTGTTTTTTATTACTCTTGTTTATAAGCCATTTTATTATTTGTTTAAATTTTTTTATAATTACGGCGGCAGATTTTTAATTCTTAAATTATATAAAATTTATAGGCCAATAAAAGCAATATTCCAAAAAAATATTTTTTCAGCGAAAAATAAATTTTTGCGTATTTTTGGAGGAAGATATATTGTACATATTGTAATTATTATTATAGCGCTTTTGGTTTCTGCTTCTAACATAAACGCGCAAGGAAAACATAGTATTACGACAAGATTTGAAAACAAAAGCTTAATAGGAAAATTAGTAAAAACAGGAGAGTTTGAAGACGGCGGGGAATTAATAGAAGAAAACATTGATATAGAAAATATTAGCAAAAAAAAGCAAAAATCTTTTTATACTGATGAAGCAAAATATAGCTTAGCGTATCAACCGCAATTAGATATCCCTGAGCCTGATGAAGATAGCGGCATTATACTTACGCAAGAAGGCAGCGTTGTTTCTGGAATTGCTGTCGCGGACAGCGATGAAATTTCGAAATACAGAACAGAAATAGAATATTATATTGTGCAAGAAGGAGATTCAACTTATAGCATCGCAAAAAAATATAATATTACGGTAAATACTATTATTTGGGAAAACGGGCTTAATAGATATGGCTTTATTAAACCAGGGCAAAAGTTAGCTATCTTACCAACGATTGGAATAACATATAAAGTTAAAAAATACGATAACATTGGCAAAATAGCAAAAAAATATAATGTGAGCGAAAAAGATATAATAAAAGCCAGCGAGATAAGCGATGTTTCCAGCTTACAAATTGGGCAAAAATTGATTATTCCGGGAGCGCGCAAGGTAGCTATTGTGTCGCCAAAAAAATCAAGTAGATCAGCGACTTATGCTCCAGCGCCAAAAACAGCGCTTGCGAAAACAAATATTAAAAGCTCCACAAAACTTTTATGGCCGGCAAGTTGTCGCAGAATTTCGCAATATTATCATTGGCGGCATCATGCCGTTGACATTGCTTGTAAGAGCGGAACAGCTATTTATGCCGCTGAGGACGGAATCGTGCAATCATCTGGCTGGGCAACAGGATATGGGAAACGAATTATAATAAGCCATGGAAACGGGATGACAACTTTATACGCGCATTTTAGCAAACTTTATGTGCGCGCTGGGCAAGCCGTTAATAGAGGAGATGTTATAGGCGCTATGGGTTCAACAGGATGGTCAACAGGCTCTCATCTTCATTTTGAGGTTAAAATAAGAGGATCTAAAAAGAATCCTTTGAGTTATATAAGATAATATGATATGATTAAAATATAAAATAAATTTTATGTCTTTTAGAGCTTATATTTTTTTAATGTTGTTTGCGACTGCTATTTCTTGGGCAGTATGGTTAACAATTTTATTTTTTATAAACCCTTTTGAAACAGATTTTCTTGGTTTTTTGTTTTTTTATTTGTCTTTATTTTTGTCTTTAGTTGGAACAATCGCGATAATAGCTTCAATCATAAGAAGAGTGTTTATTAAAGATAAAATTTTATTTCGCCATGTTGTTATTTCCTTTAGACAAGCAATATTTTTTTCTATTTTAATAATCTCTTGTTTATTATTACAAAGCCAACGACTTTTAACATGGTGGAATATGATGTTTTTAGTTTTAGCTTTAGTCGTATTTGAATTGTTTGCTATTTCTAAAAAAAGGACAATTTGATAAAAATTATTTTAAAATTTTTGTTGTTATTTTTTTAAAGCGGAAAAATATAAACTTATGTTAAATAAACAATTGCAAAAATTAAAAAAGTCAGCTTTTTCTGACTTGCAAAAAGTAAAAAACGAAATGGTTTTGCGTGATTTGGAATTAAAATATTTTGCGCGCAAGGATGGCAAAATTACAATGATTTTGCGTAATTTATCAAAGATGTCTGAAAGCGAGCGTAAGACCATAGGAAAATTAGCAAATGAAATTAAAAAAGAAATAGAATTTGCTATTCAGAAAAAAAAACACGAAATACAAGAAAAAAAATTTGATAAAATAGTTGAAAAAGAAAAAATTGACACTACTTTGCCAAGCTATTCCATTCCTGTTGGAAATTTACATCCAATAACTAAGGTTCAGAGAGAAATTGAAGAGATTTTTTATTCTATGGGGTTTGTAATTTTGGACGGGCCTGAAATAGAGAGTGATTATTATAATTTTTCAGCGTTAAATGTTCCGTCTCATCATCCTGCCAGGGATATGCAAGACACTTTTTATGTTGAGGGAGATGATTTGCTTTTGAGAACACAAACTTCTTCAGTTCAAGTGAGGGCAATGGAAGAATATGGAGCGCCATTCAAGGCGATAGTTCCAGGCAGAGTTTTCAGGTATGAAGCTTCAGACGCTTCGCACGATAATACTTTTTATCAGGTTGAGGGGTTTATGATAGATAAAGATATTAGCCTTGCGAATTTAAAGGCAATAACTCAGGAAGTCTTAAATAAAATTTTTAACAAAAAAATTAAATTAAGATTTCGCCCGGGCTATTTTCCTTTTGTTGAACCGGGTTTGGAATTGGATTTGGAATGTTTAATTTGCAAAGGCAAAGGATGCAGTGTGTGCAAAAAAAGCGGTTGGATAGAATTTATGGGAGCTGGTATGATACATCCTAATGTTTTCAAAGCTGGAAAAATTGATCCAAAAAAATGGCAGGGATTTGCTTTCGGATTTGGGCTTACCCGCTTGGTTATGATGAAATACGGGATTGATGACATTAGATTATTAATGAGCGGAGATTTAAGATTTTTAAAACAATTTTGATTTTATGAAAAGATTAATTACTGGTTTTAAACCAACAGGCGATATTCATCTTGGCAATTATTTGTCAGTAATGAAATTTTTGCCTGATTATGAAACAGAATACGAACTTTTTATTTTTATTCCAGATTTTCACGCTTTAACAACAATGAAAGATAAAAAAGAATTATCTTGCCAAACAATGAAAATAGCGAAAGCTCTTTTGTCTTTAGGATTTGATAATAAAAAAACAATTATTTTTAAACAATCCGATGTTCCTGAAGTATGCGAACTAACTTGGATTTTTAATTGCATTTTGCCAATGCCTGTTTTAGAGCGAGCGCACGCTTTTAAAGATGCGAAAACAAAAAATCAAAGCATTAATGTCGGCGTTTTTGATTATCCTGTTTTAATGGCAGCTGATATTTTAATGTATAATATAAATGTTGTCCCAGTTGGAAAAGATCAAAAACAGCATGTTGAAATTGCAAGAATGATCGCGCAAAAATTTAATCATCAATATGGAAAAGTTTTTATTGAGCCGAAAGAGATTGTTCGTTCAGAAGTTGAAACAATAATAGGAATTGACGGTAGAAAAATGAGCAAAAGTTATAATAATGTTATTGGGCTGTTTGATGACGATGAAACAACAACAAAAAAAGTAATGTCAATTGTAACGGATTCTTTGCGTCCTGAAGACAAAAAAAATCCAGAAAATTGCAATATTTTTTCTTTGCATAAACATTTTTCAAAAAAAGATTTAGAAAATATTGCTGAAAAATACAGAGTAGGAAAAATTAGCTATAAAGAATCAAAAGAAATTTTAGCAAAAAATATTAACAAAGAATTGCGAGAAATCCGCGCGCGGAAAAAAGAATTAGACAAAAATGAAAAATATGTTAAAGAAATTTTAAATTTGGGTGCGGAAAAAGCTAAAAAAATAGCAAAACAAAAAATGGAAGAAGTAAGAAAAAAAGTAGGATTAGTTATTTAATGTATGGAGAAACAAATTGATAAAAAAGAATATAATTTTTCGAAATATTGCAAGCAGGAGCGTTGGTCAAGTTATTGGCACCAAATAGACGAGGTTTTAAAATGTAATCCAAAAAGCGTTCTGGAAATAGGCGTTGGTGATAAAGTTTTTGGAGATTATATAAAAAATAATACAAATATCAAATATTTTTGTTTAGATATTGCTGAAGATTTAAACCCAGATATTGTTGGTAGTGTTGATAATATGCCAATTGAAAATAATACTTATGATTTAGTCTGCGCTTTTGAAATATTAGAACATCTGCCTTTTGAAAAATTTAAAAAATCATTGGATGAACTTCATAGAGTATCAAAAAAAGATGTGATTATAAGTTTGCCACATTGGGGCAGGCATTTTTCTATTGATATTAGAATTCCTTATTTTAAAAATTTTAGTTGGCAGTATAAATGCAATTTTTTTCCAATAAAACATAAATTTAACGGACAGCATTATTGGGAGATTGGCAAAAAAGATTATTCTTTAAAGAAAGTAAAAAGAAAATTCAAAAAAGCAAAATTTAAAATAGTAAAAGATTATATTGCTTTTAAATCTCCTTACCACCATTTTTTTGTGTTAAAAAAATAAAAT
>JAYEJU010000017.1 GCA_034660655.1 Patescibacteria group bacterium
TTACAAACCTTTTCAAAAACAAAAAATAGCTTTGTCTAAATGGGAATATATTTATAATCATCTTAGTTCAACTCAAGCGCTTGGATATTTAACCCCGATTGAATTTTATAATCTTTGGAAGAAAAATCCTAAAAAAATTAGGAAATAACCATGGAGTGTCATTACAATGATGAGCCAGAAATGTGGCGGAAAAGGATTGTTATAATTTTTAGTCCAGAGGAAAAAGATTTAATGTTGTCTGTTACTACATCTATCTCAAAATGGATTGTTGAGCACGGTGATGGTGAAAAAGTTAAGAACAAATTAAATGCTGAAAAAATATTGAATAATGCGTTCATACAATATCACAGGAATGAACCTTCTTTAATATTTTTTTTGACAAGGAAAAACGATTTGGGCTTGATGTCATCATATCGCTGGCTGAACATTTTAAATATGAAGAGCATGAAATGGATTTTGAACTGAATAGTTTTATTGATATCGTTGAGGCAAAAATATCAACATCTATCCCAATAAAAGTGGAAAAATCGTCATCTTTGGAAGCGCGAGAAGGATCGCGCAGATTAAATTGAATAAGGAGGAGATTTATCAAAAACATTTTAAAGCCAGCCTTGTTTACAAAACTGGCTTTTGATTTATTAAACAGTTAAAGTATTTTATTGCTTATATGCCCTGCTCTTGTATTTTTTTTATTTTTTGTTATAGTTTTTACATAAATAAATTTAATTTTAAAAAATATTATGCCTGTTAAAAAATCAGCAAAAAAAACATTGCGAAAAGACAAAAAAAAAGCTTTGCGCAATAAAAATGTTAACATGGAATCAAAAACTTTAATTAAAAAAACTAGAAAAGCAATTGACAGCAAAGCAAAAGACGCAAGAGAATTAGTTAAAAAAACAATAAAAAAATTGGACAAAGCAGCCCAAAAAGGAATTATTAAAAAAAATACCGTTGCTAGAAAAAAATCCAGAATAATGAAGCGTTTAAATAAATCCGCTAAATAGATTGAAAAATTTTTTTTCTTATTTCCCTCTCGTAGGGGGGCAAAAAAAAGGGGGGGGGTCAATTCAATTTCCAATTTTTTACACCACCTACCAACCATACAGGGTAGGAAAATTAATAAACTTTAAATATTTTTTTGGTTGTTAGCCAGAACCGAATTCAGAATAAAATCAGAAAATAATAATTTATGATTTGAGTATCCTTGTTTTAATTTAATATCTATAGCCAACAAATGGCTATAGATATTTTTTAATTCAAGCAAACTATATTTTGTTGCTTGAATTTTTACTTTTTGCGCCACAAATGGATGAGCCTTTAATTCAATCGCTAAATTAGCGTTTGGATTCTTTTCAAGCAGATCTTTCGTGCGAATTATCATTTTAAATTGCCTGATTAACATTGTTAAAAGAAAGGACGGTTCCGCTCCCGCCATGAAATGTTTGCTTAATAATTGAAAAGAAAGTTTTTTATTTTTGCTGACAATCGCGTCAATCAATCCAAAAATTGTTTCATTAAATTGATTGCTAACTATTTCTTTTACATCTTCTGCAGAAATATCTTTTTCTTTATAAGCTGATAATTTGTCTAATTCATTACTTATCTGCCATAAATCATTTCCAACTAAACTGATAAGCGAATTGATCGCTTCTGAGTCTATATTTTTTTTGCGGTTTTCAGTTTGTTTTTTTATCCAAGAAAATAACTGACTATTATTTAGCAAAGGAAATTCAAAAGAATATTTTTCTTTTTTCAAAAAATTAAAAAGAGGACCAGCAAGAATTTTGCCTTTATATTTATCAGCGCGGATTGTTCCTATCTTTTCCCAAAAAATAATAATATTTTCAGACGCTAAAACGGGGCTATTTTTATTTTTTAATAAAGCTAAAATTTCTTTTAAAATTTCTTTGCCTTTATTTTTTTCCAACAAATTTTCTATTATAATCATTCTTTTTTTAACTAAAAAACCGCCGGACAAAATAGTCTGCTTAAAACTTTCCAAATCCAATTTTTCGCCATCTATGTCAACTATATTTATTTGCGAGCTGTCAATATCTTTTGTGAATTTATTTTTAAACTCTTTTAATTTTTGCTTAGAGCGGAAAGTGTCCTCTCCGTATAAAAAAATAATCATAGGTGTTAATTTAATTTTAATTTTAGCTTTCGCTTAAATTATTTTAAATCACAAAAAAATATCCACGAATTACTATTGACACAAAAATTTAATATGTTATTATAAAGACATAAATGCTTGACTTGATCAAGCGTCCGAGAAAGTCCCGCTTGCGGGGCTTTCGTTTTTTTTACACTTAATTTAAACCGATCACCCTTTCCAATTCTTTTTTTATTTTTGTAAAATCTACGCTGCTTATTTTGTAAATTTTTCGTGATAATCTTTTTACGCTGAACAATCTTATTTGCGATAAAATTAAAAAATATTTATTTTGATTATAAATAATAGGAAAATAATATTTTTTATCGCTTTTATTAGCGCTGGTAATCGGAATTCCCAAAAAACATTGCCTGTTAAATACTTTTATCACTAAAACAGGTCTTTCAAAATTATTATTTTTCCCATCCTCCTCCACTCCTATATTCAAGCCGATTGACAACCACCAAACTTGTCTTTTTCCTGGCAAAATATTTTTAATGTTATAATTTATTTCTTTTTTCTTTTTATTCCACTTGTCAAAATCTTTTATTTTTTTCTCCATAAATCAAATTTTATTTCCCCTTAAATTCTTTAAATCGCTGTAAAATTTCATCTAAATCATTTTCTTGATCTTTTTGTCCAGTCGCGTCATAGCCGATATGCTCGGCAATTGCAATAAAAATTGGATATTTGCCAAGCTTTTCATTTTTAATTTTTATCTCCTTTTTTATATCTAAATTCTTCAATTTTACCGTATAAAATAGGAATATCAGTGATAATCGCTTTTTCTTGAGTCTTACTATTCCAACGATCTGTTTCCATCGCCCGTTTAGTGTTTCCAGCGACTATAACCGCGAAAGGAGCTTTTAAAACTCTGGCATTGGCAATTGACTGCTTGGTCGCTTGCTCAAATTCCGCGTCTGAAATTCCGTCTTTTTTGCATTCAATAACAATATACGGCTTATTATTTTTGCCATAAATAACCATATCAGCAAATCTGTTTGGAGTTCTATCTTCCATTTCAACTTCAAAACAAATTTTTTCAGGCGGATATTTGTATTTTTCAATAAGATTAAAATAATATTTTGCCCTGACTTTTTCTTCTGGATTTAAAAAACTGTATTTTTTGCCAGAAGCTGAATATTTAATTTTATTTCCATCTAAAACAAAATATCCTTTTTTCTGTCCTAATTTAAGATAATCATTTGAACCGCTTATAATTTTTTCTTTTTGTAATTGATAATTTACGCTCATATTTTTAAATTTATTTATAAACCCCCTGTCTGTGATCAATATCAATGATAAAAACAATAAGTTCCATCTTTTTTATGATGTAAATAATTCTGTATGGCCAGACGCGAAAAGAATATAATCCTTTTTTCTTTCCGGATAATTTTTTGCCGGAAAAAGGGTCTTGAATAATCGCGTCCAACGCCGCTATTATCCGCGCTCGATAATTTTTCGGAATTTTATCAAGATTTTTTCTTGCCTTTGGTTTTATTTGTAGAACGAATGCCATATTTTTTCTTTGGTTTTTCCGCTACGGCAAAACCCCAATCTTTTCCCAAGTCTTTGAGGGTCGGCCATTTTTTATATTCTCCCGTTCTAAACGCTTTTTCTGTTTCAGCAATATCCTTATCCAGATCAGGAAAAATTCTCTCCACTTCCATAGTTTCAACCATTGATTCATATTCTTCGGCAGACATAATAACCGCCTTTGGTTTGCCGTCGAAGGTTAAAACATAAACCTTATTTGGCGTTTGCACCTCTTTAGCAATTTCAAAAATTTTGTTTCTAGCTTCAGTTATTGATAAAATATTTTTAATATTCATATTTTTTTAGTTAATAATTATATGTACATAATAACGTACACTAAATATTTTGTCAAATTATTTCTTTTTTCCGCCAAAGGCGGATTTTCGCAATATTTTAAATTAAGTTACGCTCTGAAAAACTTAAATAATTATTCTTAGTAACAATTATATGATCTATAATTTCAATTCCTAAAATTTTTCCAGCTTCAACCAATCTTTTTGTAGTTTCTAAATCGTCTTCCGACGGCTCAGTGTTTCCTGACGGATGATTGTGAGCGATAATAATTTGCGCTGTTAAATATCTGACTGCTGGTTCAAACACTTCCCTTGGATGAACTAAACTGGCGTTAAGCAAACCAACAGAAATAATTTCTCTTTTAATTTCTTGATTGCGCGCGTCCAGAAAAAAAATAACAAAATGCTCTTTTTTGTTATTTCTAATATCTTTTAATTCGCGCCAAACATCTTTTGGCGACATTATTAAAACTGATTTTTTATTTTTTAATAATCTTCTGCTTAATTCAAAACAAGCGACAATTTCGCAAGCTTTCGCGGATCCTAATCCGTAAGTATTTTTTAATTCTTTAAAATTCGCTTTAGCTAAAGAATTATTTTTGAATTTTTTTAAAATTTTTTTTGCCA
>JAYEJU010000018.1 GCA_034660655.1 Patescibacteria group bacterium
TTCAAAAAGAATAATTGATTTATTTTTTTTATTTGCCATATTTTTTATTTATTATAAATTTATAAACGTACTTTTATTCTATTATTCTAATCCAAAAAATTAAATTTTTTAGATTATTGATTGTAGATTAACAAAAACAGCTAAAAAGTCAATAAAAAAAACTGGCAACTATATTTAAGCCACCAGTATTAAATATGCTTTTTTATTCAACAAATTTTACTCAACAACACTAAACTTAATTTTTTCTCCATCGCTATCAAGTAATTCCGCCCAAACTTTTATTAATTTAATATTCGGGTATTTTTCTTTTAGTAAATCTTCTGTTTTTTTCATATCAGAAAATTGCTTTTCTTTCTCCTCCTCTGGCGAAGAAAAATCATAGCTTTGCGCGTAAGCTCCGCAATCGCTGTGATGCATTATAATTATTTTTTCAACATGATGCAAATTAGCGGAAACGCTAACATCTCCTAAAATTTCTTCTCCTTTTTCAGCTATTCTTTTTGAAGCGCCAGCAGTTGATATCAAATCATAACCGCCTTCAAATAGATTAGATTTTTTAATCCATTCATCAGCTTCGCTATTAAGGCGAAAATCCATACAACGGATTAATACATTTTTACAAAAATGCTGCATATTTTTATCCTCCTTTTTTATTTAAACAATACCAACTTTTCTTTTCAGCGCCAAAACTTCATCTTTTAATCTTTCAAACTCGCTGCGATACACAACATTCATTAATCTCATTTCAATTCTTTGTTGCCCCATTTTTAACTCATCAATATCTCCCTCAACTTTCTCAAAACGCTCGCCCATTTCATCAAATCCTCTTTTAGTCATAAGCGCTAAATCGTCTGTATCATCAAACCCTTTTTTGACTAAAGTTGTTAGCTTATCTATGCTATCAGAATTTTTTTTAATCATACTATAATTCTTTTTAATCATATTAGAATTATCCTTAACAATAACAGACAGATCGTCAATCTTAGTCTCTAAATTATTAATTGTAATTTCTTTTTCTTTTGCCATAAATTTTTTTAACTTTTTAAATTTGTTCTAATTATAATCAATTCTTATTTTTCTGTCAAAATTATATTTGTTTTCTTTTTCGCGCGACTTTTATTCTTGCTAATTCTTTTTCAATCTTCGTTGACAACGCGGCAAATTCCCTGCTGTCAACTGTTTTTTCCTTTTTAATTTTTTCAGCTCTCTTTCTTGCTTCTTCAGCTCGTTTTTCATCAATTTCCTCGGCTCTTTCAGCAGTATCCGCTAAAATAACAACTTTATCAACTAAAACTTCCACAAAACCGCCTGAAACAGACATTGAAAATTCTTCATTGCCTTTTTTAATGATAATTTCACCCGGAACTAAAATAGAAACCAAAGGAATATGATTTGGCAAAACAGTAATTTCTCCGTCCTTGGTTGGAATGGTTATCTGATTGATCTCCTCTTTTAAAACTGTTTTTTCAGGAGTCACTATTTCAAATTTTATTGTTTTCATAATATTTCATTTTTAAAATAAAATAATTAAAATCTGTCATTCTGAACTTCCTGACTGCCAGCAGGCAGGGATTCAGAATCTATATGATTATTTACAAACCGTTATTTTAATTTTGTAGATTCTGAATAAATTTTTCACTATCGTTCAAAATTTTTCAGAATGACAATAAAATGAATACAAAACAATAATCCTACTTTTTAATCTCACTAATTTTTCCTTTCATATAAAATTCCTGTTCCGCAATGCTATCATATTTTCCGTCTAAGATTGCTTTAAAACTTTTAACAGTGTCTTTTAACGGAACATATTTCCCTGGTGTTCCAGTGAATGTTTCAGCAACAAAAAACGGCTGTGATAAAAATCGCTGAATTTTTCTCGCGCGAGAAACAGTTATCTTATCTTCCTCGCTTAATTCTTCCATCCCCAAAATCGCGATAATATCCTGCAAATCTTTATATTTTTGCAAAACTTTTTGAACTCCTCGGGCTGTTTCATAATGCTCTTTGCCTAAAATTTTTGGATCTAAAATTGTTGAAGTTGAATCAAGCGGATCAACAGCTGGATAAATTCCAAGCTCAGACAAAGAACGAGATAAAACAACAGTTGAATCAAGATGTCCGAAAGTAGTTGCTGGAGCTGGATCAGTTAAATCATCGGCTGGAACATAAACAGCTTGAATAGATGTAATTGAACCTTTGTCAGTGGAAGTAATTCTTTCTTGCATCTCTCCCATTTCAGAAGCCAAGGTCGGCTGGTAGCCGACAGCTGACGGCATTCTTCCTAAAAGCGCCGACACTTCGCTTCCTGCCTGAGTAAATCTAAAAATATTATCTATAAAAAATAAAACATCCTGATGTTTTTCATCTCTAAAATATTCAGCTATTGAAAGTCCTGTTAACGCGACTCGCGCGCGAACTCCAGGAGTTTCATTCATCTGTCCGAAAACCATTGACAATTTGCTAAGCACGCCTGATTCTTTCATTTCGTGATAAAGATCATTTCCTTCGCGCGTTCTTTCGCCTACTCCGGCAAAAACGCTATATCCGCCATGCTCTTGCGCGATGTTATGGATAAATTCCTGGATAATAACTGTTTTGCCAACACCAGCTCCGCCAAACATTCCAACTTTTCCTCCTTTAACAATCGGACAGATCAGATCAATAACTTTAATTCCTGTTTCTAAAATTTCAGTTTTTGTTGATTGAGTAATAAATTCAGGGGCGTTGCGATGAATGGGATATCTTTTTTTTGTTTTAACAGCTGGCTTATTGTCAATGGGCTCGCCCAAAGCGTTAAGCATTCTGCCTAAAACTTCTTCGCCTACTGGCGCGCTAATCTGCTCCTTGCTGTCTGTAACATCCATACCTCTTCGCAATCCGTCTGTTGATCCCATCGCTACTGTTCTCACAAGATTAGATCCAAGATGCTGCTGGGTTTCTAAAATTAAATCTTTTTCTTTTATTTTCACGACTAATGCTGAATAAATTTCAGGCAATTTATCTTGAAAATAAACATCAACAACCGCGCCGATTATTTGTTTTACCTTGCCCTCCGAAATTTTAACGAAAGAGGGTGTTTGTTTTATTTTATCTGACATATTTTTTTATTTATTAGATATTGTCAGCTTTTTTACAAAAAGACTTGACAAGTTATTTATATATGTTATTATTTGATTATAACAAGTTCCACCTATTAATCAACAAAAAAATTTCCAAAACATATTACCTCCCAACCCTCCTCTCCTGGCCCTCATCATTAAGATGCGGGCCTTTTTTTTTGTTTAAAAATTTGATTTTATTATTATTGAAAATATTCTGTCTTAATAGCTTTTTAAATCCTCCTTTGTAAAAGAGCCTGTCCCGTGCTCGCTACGGGAAGGTTGGAGAATTTTTAGATTTTATTTTAAAATCCCCCTTTATCCCCCTTTTTCAAAGGGGGAACTATATTTGAATTTTACCATCAATTCTTTGCCATCATTGCCCCAGCGGATATTTCAGCTATTTCAGCTGTTACTCCTGCTTGCCGAGCTTTATTATAATAAAGCGTTAAATCTTCAATCATTTCTTCGGCAGCGTCTGATGCGTTTCTCATATTTAACATTCTTGAAGAATGCTCGCTTGCGTTTGCTTCTAAAAACGCTTGATAAAGCTGTATTTCTATCAACCTCGGCAACATCTGATCTAAAACTTCCATCGGGTTTGGCTCAAAAATATATTTGTAAGAATACGCTTTTCTTTTTAAATATTTTTCTTCTTTTTCTTTGATAAATTCTTTTGTTGCTCCAACCTTCGCGCTTTTCCCGAC
Source organism: Patescibacteria group bacterium (assembly GCA_034660655.1). Classification (NCBI taxonomy): domain Bacteria; species Patescibacteria group bacterium. Next base: position 3,806 of record JAYEJU010000018.1, read on the forward strand.
TATACCAAGATATTCGTCTTCAGCTTCTAAATCAACCGGCAAAAGCTGTTTTACTCTTGGAACCTGCTTTAAAGATGAAACAAAATCAGTATAAGCAACCATTATTTTATCATATCTGTTTTCTAAAAATCCTTTCATAGCCATTTTTGACAAATCACTAACTTCAAAAATTCCACTTGCCAAATCCGGTTTTACAAAATCAGCAACTATTTTATAATCATTTCTTGAAATTAAATCAGCCCCTTTTTTGCCCATTGTCATTATTTCTGTCATCTTTTTTCCTCCATTATGTTTTTTAATGGAATCAATCGCTTTATTAACAATTTGAACATTATATCCTCCGCACAATCCGCGGTTAGAACTAATTAAAATTAGCAAAATCGCTTTTTCATCTTTCTTTTTTGTTAATAATGGATGCGTTTTTCCGTCTTCTGTTTCTGATAGATTCAAAATTGTTTTCCAAGACAAATTAGCGTAAGATCGTGTTGCCAAAACCATATTAACAGCGCGACGCATTTTTGAAGCCGCCACCATTTCCATTGCTTTAGTAATCTTTTTTGTGTTATTAACTGATTTTATTCTCCTTAAAATATCTCTTGTATTGGCTGGCATACAAATTATTTTTTAAATGGGTCTGCTGATGAGAGTCATTTCTACTGCAATTTTCATATTTTGGTCAAATTTTACAAAATTTTTTTTACCTTACCTATTGGTAGGCTAAAAAAATTATTTGAAAAATTTGCCTCAAAATCTGTAAATTCTACTAACGAAAGCACTCTCATCAGCATGCCCTTAATAATCTAAAGTCTTTTTATATTCTTTTATTTTTTCTTGTAATTTCTGAGCTGTTTTTTCATTCAGCTCCCCAGTATTTTTTATTTCTTTTAATTCTTTTTCAACAGAAGCAGACAAATATTTATGCAATCCTTGTTCAAAATCTTTTATTTTTTCAACTGGCACATCATCTAATAATTTATTGGACGCGGAATATAAAATAATAACTTGATGTTCAACTGGCATTGGCGAATATTGATTCTGTTTTAAAATTTCAGTTATTCTTTTTCCAAGTTCCAATTGTTTTTGTGTTGTTTCATCTAAATCAGACCCAAATTGCGCGAACGCCGCAAGCTCTCTGAATTGCGCCAAGTCCAATCTTAATTTTCCAGCAACTTTTTTCATTGCTTTGATTTGCGCTGCTGAACCCACGCGAGAAACTGAAAGTCCGGCATTAATCGCTGGACGAATTCCTTGATAAAACAGATCTGGTTCAAGGTAAATCTGTCCGTCAGTAATTGAAATAACATTAGTCGGAATATAAGCGCTCACGTCTCCGGCTTGCGTTTCAATAATGGGCAAAGCCGTAAGCGATCCTCCTCCAAAATCTTTGCTTAATTTTGCTGATCTTTCCAATAACCGTGAATGCAGATAAAAAACATCTCCTGGATAAGCTTCGCGTCCTGGCGGTCTTTTTAATAACAAAGATATTTCTCTATAAGCCACGGCATGCTTGCTTAAATCATCATAAACAATTAAAGCATCTTTTCCTTTGTCCATAAAATATTCGCCAATCGCGCATCCTGAATAGGGCGAAATATATGATAGAGAGGCTGGGTCAGAAGCTCCAGCAACAACAACAATTGTATTTTCCATCGCGTTATTTTTTTCAAGTTCAGCAACAATCTTGGCGACTTTTGATTCTTTCTGTCCAATAGCCACATAAATTGAAACAACACCGCTGTCTTTTTGATTTATAATTGTGTCAACAGCAATTGCTGTTTTCCCTGTTTGGCGATCTCCAATAATAAGTTCTCTTTGCCCCCTGCCAACAGGAATCATAGCGTCAATAGCCTTCACGCCAGTTTGCAAAGGCTTGCTTACTGATTCGCGCGCGATCACTCCATAAGCTATTTTTTCAATTGGATAAAATTCTTTTGATCTGATTTCGCCTTTTCCGTCTAATGGATTTCCCAATGGATCTATTACCCTTCCAATCAAAGCCTCTCCGACAGGAACTTCTAAAATTTTTCCAGTTGATTCTACTGTGTCGCCTTCTTTAATATCTAAATAATTTCCAAGTATAATAGCTCCGACAGTGTCTTCTTCTAAATTTAAAGCTACTCCAAAAACAGAATCTCCTTTTTGCGGAATAAATTCCAGCATTTCAGAAGACATACAATCAGACAATCCTGAAATTTTAGCGATTCCGTCGCCGACTTCAATAACAACGCCGACTTTTTCTTTGACTGTTTCTGCTTTGAAATTTTTAATTTGATTTTTTAATGACTCAATAATATAATCTTTTTGACTTGACATATTTTTATTTATTTAATTTATTTTTTAAACAATTTATTTTTTTTCTAAAGCTTCCGTCAATTATTGTGTCTCCATATTTTAATATTATTCCGCCTAAAATATTCTTGCTAATTTTATTATTTATAATAATATTTTTTTTGTCTAATTTCGCGGCAATATGTTTGTTTAGCAAACCAATGATTTCTTTATCCAATTTTTTAACACTTATAACATCAATTTTTGCTGTCCCGTCCGCTTCATCGCAAAATTTTTCAAATTCCGTGATTATTTTTTTTGACAATTTCAAATCGCTATTTTTAGCTAAAACATTAACAAAATTTTTTAAAACAAAATTTATTTCTTTTTCATCTCTGTTTTGAACTAATTTATATAAACTTAACGCGTATTGTTTAGAAGTTATTTTCATAAACTACAATTCTTTTATAACCTTATTAATATCTTCTTTACTTATTTTTTCGCCCTCTTCTTTTCCTATAATTTTTTCTAAAGCTTTGACAATCAATTCTGTTGTCTCTTTTTTAATTTCCAAAACAGTCCTGTTTTTTTCTTTTAAAATTTCATCCTTTGCTTTTTTAATAATTTCCGCTGTTTCTTGTTTTGTTTTATTTAAAATTATTTCTTTTTCCGCGACTGCCTGCTTTTCTGTCTTTTCTAAAATAAGAGTCGCTTCTTTTTTTGCTTTATCAAATTTTTTCTCACATTCTTTTTCTGTTTCTTTTATTCTGTTTTCAATATCTTTCGCGTCTTCCAGGCTTTTTGCTACTATTTTCTGCCTTTTATCAAGCACTTTTAAAATAGGATTATACAAAAATTTATACAGCACAAACAGCAGAATAAGAAAATTTATTATCTGCGCAAATAATAATCCTGGATAAATTCCTAATTTATCTAATAGTTCCATATATTTATAAATTGTCATTCCGTGCTTGACACGGAATCTGCTTTATAAATTTGCAGATCCTGAATTCCTTGCCTACCGGCAGGCAGGAAATTCAGGATGACAAAATGACAAAATAAAAAATTAAACAAATTTTACAACCAAAGCGATAACTAATGCGTAAATTGCAATAGCTTCCGCGAAAGCGATTCCTAAAATCATTGTTGTCTGTATTTTAGAGGCAGCTTCTGGATTTCGTCCAAGAGCTTCAACTGCTTTTCCGCCAATTATTCCAACACCGATTCCAGGTCCGATTGCTCCAAACCCGATTGCGATTGCTGTAGCAAGCGCTTTTGCGGCCTCAATATTTGCTTCGCCATTAGTTACTACTTCGTTTATTATTTCATTTTCCATATTTTTTTTAGGCATTTAATCTAGATCTATAAATAAAATCCAAATTTATAAGCCGATTATATAAAAATTATATTAAATATTCTAAAGATTCCCAGTCAATCCCCAATCAAATTGAGGATGACAATACTGAAAATGACAATTTAATTCTAATGTTCTATTGTAGCTGATTTTAAAAATACTAAAGTCAACATTGAAAACACAAGCGCCTGTATAAATCCTACAAATAGCTCTAAAAACAAAAACGGCAAAGGCAGCAGATTAAAAAAATACGGGACTAGAAATAAAGACAATAACAGAAGAACTTCACCAGCAAAAATATTTCCAAAAAGACGAAAAGAAAAAGAAATAATCTTGGCGCATTCAGAAATTAGTTCTAACACTCCGACAAATGTCCCAACAAAATAAGGCTTCTTAAACGGATTTACAAAAAATTTAGACAAGTATTTTCTTATCCCTAAAAAAGCTATGCCAGCAAACTGGGCTGAAAAAACAGAAACAAAAGCAATAGCCAAGGTAAGATTCAAGTCAGCTGAAGAAGATCTGATAAAAGGCGTTATAACTTCCTTGCCATGATGCGTTTCTTTTATTCCTATTGTGCCAAGCCCTGGAATTAGTTCTACCCAATTAATCAAAATTACAAAAATAAAAATCGTGGCGACTAAAGGAAAGAAAATCTTTGTTTGTTTGCGATCGCCTGTAACTCCGTCAACCATTCCAAGCAGAGCTTCTATTACTGTTTCAATAACATTTTGCGCGCCCTTTGGAACAAGTTTAAATCTTTTTCTCGCGAAAAAACTGACCGCGATAATAATAACGCTAACAATTAAAGTAATAATTGTCGTGTTTGTTATTGGAAAATTTTTTATATGAAAAATCGGTTCAGGCGTGATAGAAATCACTAAATTTTCTATGCCCATAAAAATAAATTCAAAATTCCAAATTCCAAATTCCAAATAAACATCAATGTTCAAAATCCAAAATCCAAAACAATATAATTTAGAAATTTTGAATTTTGAATTTATTTGTGATTTAGAATTTTGAATTTGGTGCTTAAAAGATTTTACATTTTACTATTTTTTATCATTTTCTTTCTTATTAACAATACTGATAATCCGCGTCACTTTTTTATAAATAACAAATGTTGAAACAAGTATTGATAAAACTATTGCTAATAAAAATATAAAAGGCGAACAACTAAATTTCTCGTCTAAGAGTCTTCCACCTATGGCAAAAAATAGCAAAGGAATAACTATAGAATATCCAAGTTCCCAAGCAAAAGACAATGCCAATTGCCTACTGTCTTTGTTGCTGTCTTTATTATCTTTATTTGACATAAAAATAAAAAAAGGCAATATAAATACCTTATATCTTATACTAAAAATATTTTAAAATAATTTTTTATTTTAGTCAATAGACAAGCCATCTATTTTTTAAAAAAATTATTGGTTGTGCCACACAAAATTAAAAAATACAAAAATGATTCGCAAAAAATATCAGAATACAGCTGGCTCATAATTAAAGATGTTTAAAAAAACTTTCCTCAACAAATTATTTTAAAGCCATCCGCAAAGACAACTTATAAAAAATAACGCTTTATTTTTTAAATTTTGTATTAATTTAACTACCAAAATAAAAGCCGACAAATTTTCTGTCGACTTTTTAGTAATACTACTAAAATTAAAATGCTATTTTAGATTCTTTCTATTTTATTAAATTAATTTTAAATAAGATAATCAGTAAGTAATTTCAATATCTTACGATATTTAATATTATCCCTCCCAAAATATGTTCTGTTACATACGAATGAACAAATAACTGAACTATTAATATTAATAGCTAACAAACACCCTGTATATCCAGTATGTAAATATATATTCTTGTTTTTATACGACATACCGAATAAATCTTGATGCCACCCTAATGCTTGTGATCTATCCCCGCGTTCGCTATAATCCTTAAAAACTATACTATATAATTTTTTTTTAGACATAATTTTTCCATCATCAATCCACAAATTTCCAAATTTAGCAAGATCTGCGGCACTGGCAAAAACACCTGCATTTCCTGCCATACCACCCATCAAAGCGGCTGATTCATCGTGTGTCGTATTTTGAACTATATAATTGTTTCTTATTTCTGTTGGCGGTGAATTAAAAATAGTTTGCGATTTTAGTCCTAACGCAGTGTTTTTGAGCCCAAGCTCATTAAATAATTCCATAAAAACTTCTTTCAGAGATTTTGATGTTATTTGCTCAATAATTTTCCCAAGATACAAAAATGTAATATTTTCATAGTGCGCTTCCTGCGATGGCTTAACAGGCGGAATAATTTCAAAAATTTTTGTTTTAAAAAAAGTTTGATATTTACTCCGATATTCCGATAACCTTATTCCAAAATTAGCTCTATGCGTAAGCAAGTCCACTATCGTCAATTCAGATTTTTCAAAAATAGGTAAATAAACAGAACAACGATCATAAATATCAATTTTACCTTGTTCGTAAAGTCTTAAAATAATAGAAGTTGTATATAATTTAGTTATTGAAGCTATGTCATATAAAGTATCAGGTGTTATTTGTGAACTATTATCGCCTAAAAATGTGCCAAATGAATAATCTATATTTTTATTTCCCTTTGATAAAATTACTAACGAACAACCAGGCGCTATGCTTGAATCTATCCTCTGTTTAATTTCTAAAAATAAATCATTTTTCATATAAATCCTCCATTTAGTTTAGTTAAATTTAGACTAAATTTTATGATGATGTAAAATAATATAAATATTTTACATCATCATAATGAGTACTAAACAAATTTATGATTTTACAACAGAACCATCCACGTAAAGGCGCCCAGACACTTCCCCTTTTTCATTAACAAATGGAACCCAAAAATCAGACATTTCTATTTTTGGTTTGCCACGAATATCATAGTTAGCGACAAATTTTTGAACGATAATATTGATGGCAGCAGCTGTGATGTGTCGTCCATCCTTTTGCCAAGTAAAAAAATCTTTTTCAACAAACGCTTGAATTATTTCGTAAGATGGATAATAAAATACATTTTTATCCTCTCTGCAAATTTCATGCAATGCCACTAAAATTGTTGACTTTGAAATATTATTGGCCTCTCTTATTGAAACTCCTAATGATGTATATTTTAACGGCACTGGAGATAAAGTAAAAATTATAGGAAAATTTAACCCAAAATATTTCCTTATAATTTTCACTAATTTAGAAATCGATTGAAACACTTCTGCAACACTAGCAAATCTTGAACTCCATAAACTGTTATCTGATATTATGCTTTTAATAGGCACCTGATTTAAAACAATTTCAGGATTATTGCGTGGACTCCATACCTCAGAAAGTCCAAAAGTAAAAAGAAATCCCGAAGCTTTACTAATAGCGTTCTTTGCAATAATATTAAATTTTTTATTAAACTCAATCAAATCTAATTTACTATGAGCTAAATACCAAGTTCGCCTAACCCATTTTGTTTAAGCCAGCAATGTGAGAAGAGCGTTTATCATAAACACGATCAATCAATTTAGTCTGTCCTTTGTGCATACACAAACCAGCTGCAAAAATAGGTCCGATATCAGAAGGGAAACCAGGCCATGGAATACATTCAATATATCCGGGATGAATAATATTACTAATTTGAAATTCAATTCCTTCTTTTTCTAAAAAATATTTTATATTCATTTTATCTAATAAATTTGCAACGGAAGGAATCGAATTTGAAATTCTCTTCAAATAAATATTTCCTCCGTTGGCCATTCCAGCAGCAATATAAGTACAAACGACTGTTAAATCATAAGGTAAGGATATTTCAACTGGATTATAGTTCATTGTTTTTACTTGCTTAATAATAATACTATTTCCATTTACTAAAATAGTTCTGTTTGTTATAATTTCAAAAAATTTTACAAGAATAGCAGGAGCAGATTCAATTGCAATATTATGCAATATAATTTCACGATTAAATACAAGGGCAGCTATTAAAGCATGGCAAGTAATTCCTACGCTGGCGCCAAACTTAGTGGAACAATCAAATTCAACTTTCTTAGGATTGTTTGTTTTGACAGCGACAAAATCTGGGATCTCTTTTCTTATTGTAATTCCAAATGCTCTAATTAAATCAAGATGACGATCAATTTTTCTGCTCGTAAAATCGCATCCGCCTATATTTGGCGTAAAAATAACCTCTCCAAATTTTAATGCCATAGCAGTAACTAAACATATACTAGCCCTATTTTGTGAAATCGAAAATAAATCTATCTTAAAATTTTGATTTTGATTAGGTTTAATTTCAACATAATTCTTTGCATAATTAATATCTGCAATATTATTAACTTTGATCCAAGTAAGAATTGAAATAACATCTCCACATAATGGAATATTATCTATTCTAGTTTTTTTATTAGATATTAATGTGGCTAATAATAAATGTACCGCCGAAACTTTATCGCCAGGAATATCGATTTCTCCATAAATTTTATTTTCTCCCTTAATAACAATGATGGACGAATTTAATATCTTTGTATTATTCATAATTTTTCCCTCATTTTGTATTAAATTTTAAAAGATCTTAATTGCTAAAATATCAACAACTTTATTTTATATTAAAAAAAATAAGTTTTTTGTCAAAATCTTTTACATACTTTTTCTCTTTTTTGTTCTGATTTAAAGAATGCCTTATCAAATATTCAATATTTTTATCTTTTTCAAATTCAACTCCGATAACAGGAATTTTCAGACCATAAGCAAGAGCGTTAGCTGTCGCAATAGCAATTCTGACAGCCGTAAAAGGTCCGGGTCCTTTTATAACAAAAATTTTTTTTAGCTTATCGGCTGTTATTTTTTCTTTTTTAAATAATCTGTCTATTAAAATTAAAAGACTATCTGACAAACTTTTAGAACTTATCTGGCGTAAAATTTTTATTTTATTTTTATCAACAACAAAAAGCGCTACTTCTATTTTATTTTCTTTAGCTGTGTTAATAAATAAAAACATATTAACCAAGTTTTGCTTTCCCAAAATATTCAATATATTTCTTTTGTTCATCTGTTATTTTTTTATTTAAAGAAAAATCTATAATTTCATTATTTGCTATATTTTTTTCAGCTCGTTTTACGCGAATATCAACAACAACTTTTTTTATTTCAACAAATTCTTTTATTGCTTTTTCGTCTTTTTTAAATTCATTAAATTCCGGCCATTTTTGAATTAATAACAAATTTTCTTTTTTATTATTTTCTTTATAGCTCTGCCAAATATATTCTGTGGCAAATGGAGCAAACGGATGAAGTAATTTTAAAATTGTTATATAGACATAAACTAACAAATGATAATTTTTTTCTTGCTTGCTTATTTCAACAAACCAATCAGCCATCTCATGCCAAATAAACTCATAAATTCTGTCAACGGCAAACGCGAAATTAAATTCTTCTAAATCCCTTGTAATCTCAATAATCAATTCGCGCGTTATCGCGACAAACCATTTATCAGCCAAAGTGTTAATTTTAAAATCTTTATTTCTATTTTCTAATAAATTCGCCTGATTAAATTGTATAAATCTTCCTATATTATAAAATTTATTGACAAACTTTTTATATCCTAAAATTTTTTCTTCATACATTCTAATATCATTCCCCGCCTTTGTCCCAGCGACTAAACTTAAACGCAAAGCGTCAGCGCCGTATTTATCTATTACTTCAATCGGATCAATGCAAGTTTCCTGATGCGATTTGCTCATTTTTCTTCCCTGCTTATCCCGCACCATTCCGTGCAAATAAACAATTTTAAAAGGTTTTTCTCCCAAAGCGTAATAACTCATCATCACCATCCTGGCAACCCAGAAAAAAAGAATGTCTTTGCCTGTTTCCATCACAGAAGTTGGATGAAAGTTTTTTAAATCTTTTGTTGTTCTTGGCCAGCCCAGCGTTGAAAAAGTCCAAAGACCTGAAGAAAACCAAGTGTCTAAAGTATCTTCATCTTGAACCCAATTTTTTCCTTTTGGCGCTTCAATCCCAACATATATTTCTTTATTATTTTTACATTTTTCATTATTATTTTGAGTTTTGATATTATACCAAACAGGAATTTGATGACCAAACCAAATCTGCCGAGAAATACACCAATCATAAAGTTCGTCCATCCAATGATAATAAATTTTATTAAAATTATCTGGAACAATTTTTATTTCGCCCGACTTAACAGCCCATTTTGTTATTTTTTTTAATGTTGTTTTATTATTTCCATACTTCTTTTTTAAATCAGAATTTTTAATTTTAAATTCTTTATCAACGGATATAAACCATTGCTTGCTTGGCAACGGCTCAATGGGCGCTCCACAGCGATAACAAATAGAAATGTTTTTATCATAATTATCTTCTTTAATTAGCAATTTTTCTTCTTTTAAATCTTCTATGAACTTTTCTTTTGCGGCTTTTACTTTCATCCCTTCATAAATTCCAGCCTGTTTTGTCATTTTTGCTTTTTCATCAATAATTTTTTTTATTTCTAAACCATATTTTTTAGCCCATTTCCAATCAACAGCGCTATGGGCAGGAGTTACGCCAACAGCTCCCGAACCAAAATCTTTATCAACCTCATAATCAGCAAAAACTTTTACCTTAATATCAACTTTATTCAAATTGACTTTAAAAATTTTTCCAACTAAATCTTTATATTGCTTGTCATCAGGATGAACAGCAATGCCTGTATCACCTATTTTTGTTTCAGGGCGAGTAGTAGCCACAATAATGCTTTTAACAAAATTATTTTTTTGATCAAATAAATTGTATTTAATATAATAAAATTTTGCTTTTTCTTCTTTATGCTCAACTTCATCGTCGGATAATGTTGAAGCGCAACAAGGACACCAATTAACAATTCTTTCTCCGCGATAAATAAGACCGTCTTCATACATTCTTATAAAAACTTCATTCACGGCTTTGCTTAAATTTTCATCCATAGTGTAGGCTTCTCTTGACCAGTCGCAGGACGAACCGATTTTTTTAATTTGCTGTCTCATAATCGGACGCACTTCATTTATATGCTCATCTATTTTTTCTAAAAGTTTTTTTCTTCCTAAATCATATCTATTAAGCCCTTGTTTTTTTAATTTTTTTTCAACAACGCTTTGAGTGGCAATTGCGGCATGATCAGAACCTGGCACCCACAAAGTTTTTTCTTGCTTTTGACGATAAAACCGCATCATAATATCCTGTAAAGTTATGCCTAAAGCTGTTCCTAAATGAGGAACACCTGTCAAATTCGGCGGAGGCATACTGATACTGAATGATTTTGCTGTTTTTTTCAATAGCAAATTATCAGGATTAAAAAATCCTGATTCTTCCCATTTTTCATAAATTTCCTTTTCTATTTTTTTTGATTCATACGCCTTTGGCAATTCTTTATTTTCCATAATTTCATAAAGTTAAATCTGTTTTAATATTATAACAATAAAATAAATTTTCGCAACACGAAAATTTAAGCGCATATATTATCTGATTTTTTCAATGTAATCTTTCTGTCTTTAATAATTATATAATTTGACGATGTTGTTGTCCAAAATTCGCTGTTATAATAATTAACTTTTAAAAATTGTTCAAATCCACGAACATAACTCACACTTAGTTAGCTAATAATTAAATATTTTAAGTACGAATAATTAAACTTAACTCTATACTATTTGAATTTTTTAAAAGAATCAAGGCAATTAGCTAAATTTTTACTAAAATCAAAAAATAGAGAAAAGGCGCCTTTCCTCTATTTTTGTCTGTAAATTATTTACAGATTATCACATATTCCGTCGTTATTGGAGTCAATGAATTTTCCTCCTTTATTTTGTCCTCTATTTTCATTATTCATTTTTCCGCGCTTTTCTCCCTTGCCATATCCTGCTCCAACCTTTTTACCATCTCTAGTTCTTAATCCTAATTCTTTTCTAATCGCGTCAGCGCCCTCTAAGTCTCCTGAATGAGCTAGCCTGCGCGCTTCAGCAAATTTTGCAAAATTTTCTTCATTGATTATTCGCGTAACTCGCCCGCGATCAGCCATTAATTTACTCCACGCTTTATAATCATTATTTTCCATTGCTTCTGTCATCGTGTTATGCCTTTCTGATGAATAAGCTGGACCCTTTTTAGAATAATCTCCCTGATAAGCCATTGCTGAAGAAACAGCTAATGTGGCTACCATAATAATTGCAAATGTTCCTCCAATAATTTTTGTTGATTTATTCATATTGGTTGTTTAAATTAATAAATAAAATTCGACCTTTCTATTTATTAATACAACTGAACAAAAAATTTTATTTCATTTATTTAAATTTTGTATAACAATATTTTATCCGCCCTTGACTATAAATATTTGTTTAAATAAATATTAAAATAAATATTTTTCACTAAGGACGCCTGTCCGCCTTTGGAAAAAATCAGCATTTTATCAGCTCCTTTTTGAGCTAAAAATAATAATTTAATTATATTTTTAATAGATGCATCTATAAAGGCATCTATAGATGCCTTTATTAAAAATCGCGCGATAATTTTACTCGCCAAATGTGACCATTTTCAAACTTTTTCCGCTCAAAAATCTCAATTAGTTTTTTATTTTGGCCAAATTTGTATTATTTATAATATTAGTTTTATTATAACACAACATTCTTACATTCTTAAATTTGTAAGGATGTTTTAACTTATTTGATGTTTTTTAAATAATATTAGGATATGATTCTATTTTTTTTCTTCTTCCAATCCTTGATGGTAATTTCTTCCTTGCGTCCGCCAAAAGACAATTCCAGCTTCTGCCGTTCGCGCCAGCCGAATTTTTTAATAAGTTCTTTAGGTATAGTTACCGCGTACGAATGCGTGCTAACGCGACGCAATTTCATTATAAACTTTTCCATATTATTTTATTTATATCGTAATTACGGACGTAATTACTTCCGTAATTACGCATTGCTTATTATTTAATTATTTATAATTTTTCTATCTGTTGAATTAAATCTTTGTATTCAACAAGCAAGCGATAATTTCTTAGATTTTTTTATCAATTTCCTCTTCAACTTTTCTTTTCGCTTCTTCTAAAAGCTCTTTGCTTTCTTTTCTTAATTTATGGCTTTCTTTTATTTTCTCCGCGATTTGTTTTTGGATTTGGGGTTTAATGAGCGGGATTTTAAATTTATCAAAACTCCGCGTCAAACCTGCGCGCTTCTTGAATGTCTGATTTTTTTATGATTGAGATTTGCATAGTTACTATTTTTCTTTTGTTATTTTTTTTGTCATTCCGACGATAGGAGGAATCCCTTAAACATTATTATTCTCAATAAACATTATTATTACCGCCAATATTATTAAAGCGATTCCTCTCTTCGCTCCGCTCCGTTCGGAATGACAAAAACAAAATGTCTGATTTTTTTTATGATTGAAATTTGCATAATATAATGTCTTGAACTATGATTTTAATTGATTATTTGATAGACTATGATTTTTTTATTTTTATTATTTTTTTAATTCTCTCATCAATCTTTTAAATTCCATACTCTTTGATCCAAAATTTATAAGCAATCCAATTTCAAGTTTATATGCTTCCAAATAATTGATTGCTTGAGCCAAGTGGACATCTTCCAATTTTATTACCGCTTTTATTTCTACCATAATTTTATCTTCAACAAAAAAATCAACTCTTCTTGTGCCAATATTCTCTCCTTTGTAATTAATCCACATTTCTTGCTCTCTGACAAATGATAATTCTT
>JAYEJU010000019.1:0-6990 GCA_034660655.1 Patescibacteria group bacterium
TAAAAATGGTTTTTTGGCAATATTTGTTAAAACATCACGTAAAGCAATATAGCCGCCTTTTTGGCAGGTAATATTATATTTTTTGGAAATATTTTTTACGGTTATTATCGGTTGGTTCATAAAATTATACTATATCAGCGAAATATCTTTCTGTTTTTTTAAAATAAATTATGCCAATTATTAAAACTATTAAACATACAAATCCTGAGATTCCAAGAAGCAGCCAGTTTATTGGAGCATTTCCAAACAGAGCTGCTCTTACGGCTTTGATTACGCCAGTCATTGGATTTATAGCTAAAATCCATGAATATTTCCCGGCAATGCTGGCAGGGTAAATAACAGGCGTCACAAATAGCATCATTTGAATGAAAAATGGCAAAACATATCGCACATCCCTGTATTTAACATTAACTGAAGCTAAAAATAATCCCATTCCAACCGCTGCCATAAAAGTGATTATTAAGAGAAGAGGCAATATTAACAAACCGATTAAATTTGGAGTATATTGATAATAAATCATCATACCAACGAGAATTACTGACGCTATAAAAAAATCAACTAATTTAGTGGCTGTGCTTGATATTGGCAAGATTAAACGGGGAAAATATACTTTTGTAATAATTGCTTTATTTGCGATTAAGCAATTGCTAGTTTCAGATAAAGAAGTTGAAAAAAATTGCCATAAAAGCAGCCCTGAATAAACAAAAATCGGATAAGGTATTCCATCAGACGGCATTTTTGCCAGTTTGCCGAAAAAAATAGTAAAAACAACCATTATCATAAATGGCTGAAAAATTGCCCAAAGAATTCCGATTACTGTTTGTTTATATCTAACTTTAAAATCGCGCCAAGTAAAAAAATAAAGCAATTCTTTATATTTCCAAATTTCTTTTATATCATTAAAACTAAAAGTTTTTTTAGGTTTTATAACGGTTGAGTTCATAAAGTTGAAAGTCTATAAAGTTATAAAGTTTTAATAAGTCCTGATAATAATTTTGAAATTTCAATTGATAATCCATTTAACTCGTTATATTTTTCTTTATTAACATAGTTAAGTTGTAGTGAAAGATGTAACATTGATCTAGTTTCCGCGCATGATCCTTTCGCTATAAATAAGAAATATTTAAATTCTTTATTACCCTTTCTTTCAAATCTTTCAGCAATATTATTCATTATTGAAACAGATGACCTTTGAATTTGGTTTTTAAAACCAAAGTCTTTAATATCTCTAAAAATATTGTAAATATTAACAGTCAGTCTTTCTGCTTTTTACCAAGATATTATATCTTCAAATTTTTCTATTTTCATATTGTTAGCTTTATAAACTTTCAACTTTCAACTTTTAACTAATTTTTACCATTTGTTTATTTTATCAACTATTTTATTTTTCAAATTTAAATAAGATTTTATAGCTTTTTTTTCAGCAGTAGGGGATACTAATCGTAAAATTTCTTTCCCCAATATTCTATATTGTCCGCCGACTTTATTGGCTTTTAATAGGCCTTTTTTAAGCAAGCGCTTAACAGTGCTATTACTAATTTTTAATAGTTTTTGTGTTTCAGAAGTAGTATATATTGTATTTGGTTTTATTTCTTGTTCCATATAATTAATTATACATTAAAGTGTCAAAAAGTGTCAAGTAATATCATTTTTTTTATATAGCTAATTTTATGCGCCTAAGTTTGTTTAAAAAATATTACCATAAATAAATTTTTTTAATAACAGTAAATTCACACAAATATACAAATTTGATACGAATATTACAAATAAAATTTGTATTATTTGTAGTTGATTTGTAGATTTGTGGTTAAACAACTATAGTTATTAAATAATATTTTAATATAATTCATAATTGTTATAATTAAATTGTATAAGATAGGTTATCTGGCTTTTGACTTCGTATACCATTTATAAGTATTTTTAATTCCTTGTTTTAACTCTGTTTTATGTTTCCATCCTAAATTACGCAAATGATCAACATTAAGCAATTTTCTTGGCGCGCCGTCAGGATTGTTGTTGTCCCAAATTATTTTTCCTTTATATTTTATAATATTTTTAATTATTTCTGATAATTCTTTAATACTAATATCTTTGCCAGTTCCAATGTTTATAATTTCAGAGTCATTATAATTTTTCATTAAAAAAATACAAGCGTCAGCTAAATCATCAACATATAAAAATTCGCGTTTAGGATTTCCTGTCCCCCAAAGTATTATTTCTTTTTTATTATCTGTTTTCGCTTCATAAAATTTGCGGATTAAAGCTGGAAGAACATGCGAATTTTCTAAATCAAAATTATCATTTGAACCATATAAATTAGTGGGCATTACGGAGATAAAATTTGCGCCGTATTGTTGATTATATGACTGGCACATTATGATTCCAGCGATTTTTGCTACAGCATATGCTTTATTTGTTGATTCTAATTTTCCATCTAAAAAATATTTTTCTTTTATCGGTTGCTTGGCGAATTTTGGATAAATACATGAGCTTCCTAAAAATAACAATTTTTTTACATTATTCAGATAAGCGTTATGAATAATATTATTTTGAATTTGTAAATTTTCATAAATAAATTCAGCCGGATATTTTTTATTTGCCATAATCCCTCCGACTTTTGCCGCTGCTAAAAAAACATATTCTGGCTTTTCTTTTTTAAAAAAATCAGCGACAGCAAAAATGTCTAATAAATTTAGCTCTTGTCTTGTTTTAGTTATCAGATTATTATAGCCTTGGTTGGAAAGATTTCTTGTTATTGCCGAACCAACTAAACCTCTATGACCGACAATGTAAATTTTAGAATTTTTTTTCATTATCATAGTCGGCTTTTGCCATTATTTCAACTAATTTATTAAATTTAATTTTTGGCTCCCATTTTAACTCTTTTTTCGCCTTGCTGTAATCTCCTAGTAAAATATCAACTTCTGCTGGGCGAAAATATTTTGGATCAATTTCAATTATTGTTTTTTTTGTTTTTTTATCAATACCTTTTTCATTAACGCCTTCTCCTTCCCATATTAAATCAATATTTAGAAATTCGCATGTTTTTTCAACAAATTCTCTTACACTATGCGTTTCACCTGTGGCTAAAATATAATCATCTGATTTTTTTTGTTGTAGCATTAACCACATTCCATAAACAAAATCTTTTGCGTATCCCCAATCTCTCCTAGCGTCTAAATTTCCTAAATATATTTTATCATCTTTCTTTAATTTAATTCTGGCAAGTCCGCGAGTAATTTTTTTAGTAACAAAAGTTTCGCCTCTGCGATGAGATTCATGATTAAATAAAATGCCGTTGCAAGCAAACATATTATAACTCTCCCTGTAATTTTTTGTAATCCAGTAAGCGTAGACTTTAGCGCATGCGTAAGGCGAGCGAGGATAGAAAGGCGTATTTTCGGTAATAGGTAAATCATCTGATTTCACTTTTCCAAACATTTCAGATGATGACGCTTGATAAAATTTTGTGTTAATTTTTGTTTCTTTAATTGCGTCTAATATTCTTGTTGTTCCAAGTCCAGATATATCTCCTGTATATTTTGGCAAATCAAAACTTACTCGCACATGGCTTTGCGCTCCTAAATGGTAAATTTCGTCTGGTTTTATTTTTTCTAAAATTTTATTGATATTGGTTCCATCAGAAAGATCTCCATAATGCAGATGCATTTTTACGCCATTTATATGCGGATCTTTATAAAGATGGTTGATCCTTCCTGTATTAAAACTGCTGGAGCGTCTAATAATTCCATGCACCTCATAATTTTTTTCAAGCAACAGCTCCGCTAGATAAGAGCCGTCTTGCCCTGTAATTCCAGTAATCAACGCCTTTTTCATAGAGTTTGTTTTAAAAAATAATTCATCCCAATAATCCCAATTATCTCAAATTTCCCAAAAATTCCAAAGCTTGATCATCGTCCGCCGCCTTTTAGAATCGTATTAATTGTTTTTAATGTTATGCTTAAATCCAAAACAGCTGACCTGTTTTTTATGTAAAATAGATCATATTGCATTTTTTCCATTGAATCATTTATTGACGCTCCATAAGGGAAATTGATCTGCGCCCAGCCACTCAAGCCAGGTTTTATAATTAACCGTTGTTTGTAAAACGGGATATGTTTTTCCAAGGTTTCAATAAATTCTGGGCGTTCAGGCCGCGGACCAATAAAACTCATTTCGCCATGAAGCACATTAAAAAGCTGGGGAATTTCGTCAATTCTTGTTTTTCGCAAAAATTTTCCAACTCTTGTAACGCGGGAATCATTTTTTTCCGCCCATTGAGGCCCATTTTTTTCAGCGCCGTCAACCATTGTTCTTAATTTTATTGCTAAAAATTTTTTATTGTTTTTTCCTGTTCTTATTTGCGAAAAAAAGATTGATCCTTTGCTGTCTAATTTTATAATTATAATTAAAAACGGTAAAATTGGCAGAGATATCGCGAGTCCTAAAATCGCCAAAATAATATCTATAATTCGTTTGAAAAATTCATAAAATTTTTTTTCGCTTTCTTGCAAATTTTCCAAAAACCATATTTCATTTATTATATTAACAGGAATTTTTCCTGTTAACTGTTCATAAAAGCGTGGAAGGTCAAAAAATTTTATTCGCGAATTTAAATTTTTATACAGCTGTTTGCTTAAATTTTTATTTGACCTATGATCCGTCGCGCTGACAATTGTTTGGATTTTTTCCTGTTTAATAATTTTTGTTAAATCAAAATCATTATTAGTGATTATTTTAATATTACTTGGCAAATTTATATTTTGCTGGTTTTCATCGCTATTTATGATTGCTATTATTTTGTATCCTAACTGCGGATTTTTTATAATTTTATCTATTATTTTTAAGGACTGTTTATTTAGTTCTATAATTAAAAGATTATTTCTAACAGCTGAGGAACTAACGGCATTGTTGTATATTTTCCGCCAAAAATAGAAAATCACGGCAAATATCAAAATATTAATTAACAAAACTCTTTTTGGCTGGATCCCAATATTAGGCATAAGATAGAAAAAACCGATTGCGATTGTACTGTTGATTGCTAGAGATTTCCACAATAGCGAATAAAACGGCAATCTATTTTGCTGTTGGGAAGGATCATACAGTCCTATTATATAAAAGACAACAAGCCAGATCAGGTATATAAAAGTAAAGGGCAGAAAATGTTTTTGCCATAATCCGTTTTCAATAGGAAAGCCATAGCGGATAATAATTGTTAAAAACAAAGAAAAATAAAGCGTTGTTAAATCTCCGCCTAAAAGAAAAAGTTTTTTTGTTTTTTGCGTCAGGTTATTCATAGTTTTAACATATCAGATTTTTTATATTTTGTAAATTTTATTCTCGATTTTTATATAAATTTATAGTTTCTATTGAAATTTTTATAGTAGTTGATACAATATAAATACTAAATAGATAAAAACCATTTTAGTGTTTTTAGATTTTTTATGTTTAGAAAAATTATTATATTTTTGTTTTTAATTTTATTATCTTGTCCAAATATGGCAAGCGCTGTTCTAATTCCTAATGATCCTTTATTTTATAATCAAAATTATCTTAAATCAATCAGAGCGCAAGACGCTTGGGACATTTCTGACGGGAGAGGAGTGACAATAGCTTTTTTAGATTCAGGAGTTGACATTAATCATCCTGATTTACGGGAAAATATTTGGATTAATTTAGGTGAAATTCCAGACGATGGGATAGATAATGATCATAACGGCTATATTGACGATCTAAATGGCTGGGATTTTATTGATAATGATAATAGCGCTTTGCCTGATTTAGAAGATAATTGTTTAGAAAATGGAAATTGTTCAAACATTGGAGTAAATCATGGAACTATTGTGGCAGGCGTTGCGGCGGCAAAAGGAGAAAATAGGGAGGGAATTATAGGATTGGCTTATCGCGCTAAAATTATGCCGCTTAGAATTTTAGATAATGAAGGCGTAGGGAACATAAGAGCTGTTGTTGAAGGTATTAATTACGCTATTTCAAAAAAAGCTGATATAATTAATTTAAGTTTAGTAGGATCTGTCAAAAGCGATATTTTAGACAAAGCGATAAGAAGGGCGCATAAAAAAGGCATTGTGATTGTTGCTGCCTCAGGCAATGACAGTTTAAATAATAATGGATTTGATTTGGATCAAACTCCGATGTATCCTGTCTGTGAAGATCAGGAACAAAATTTTGTTTTAGGAGTGGGGGCATTAGATAAATCAGGGAAAAAGCTTAATGTTTCAAATTATGGAAGCAAAAGCATTGATGTGAGCGTGATTGGAGAAAATTTTTATAGCACTCTGTTTTATTCAGAAATAGACGATAGTTTTTCCAAGCGTTATGGAGGATGGTGGTCTGGCACTTCTGTTTCAACAGCTTTAGTCAGTGGAACAGCCGCTCTCATAAGGTCGGTTAATCCTCATTTTGACAATGACCAAATAATGGATTTAATAATCAACACTTCTAACAGTTTAGACAATCTAGAACCTAAATTTAGCGGAAAAATGGGCAAGGGATCTTTAGATGTTTATCGTTCCGTCAAGGCAGCTGTTGATAATATAGATGATCGTTTTATCAGACGCAATTATTCCCAAAAATATTTATTAGGAGCACCGGATAATAATTTTAATCCAACAATTAATTTTTTTAATTTATCAGAAAATAACTTTTTTGTAAAAGAATTTTTCGCTTATGACAAAAATTTTCGCGGAGGTGTGAATGTCGCATCGGGAGACATTGACGGCGACGGCATAAGCGAAATAATAACAGGCGCTGGAAAAGGAGGCGGTCCGCACATAATGGTATTTGATCAAATAAACAGAATTAAATCTCAATTTTTCGCTTATGACAAAAATTTTCGCGGAGGCGTGAATGTCGCATCGGGAGACATTGACGGCGACGGCATAAGCGAAATAATAACAGGCGCTGGAAAAGGAGGCGGTCCGCATATCAGAGTGTTTGATATTGACGGGAATTTAATGTTTCAATTTTTTG
>JAYEJU010000019.1:7090-17033 GCA_034660655.1 Patescibacteria group bacterium
GTGAATGTCGCATCGGGAGACATTGACGGCGACGGCATAAGCGAAATAATAACAGGCGCTGGAAAAGGAGGCGGTCCGCATATCAGAGTGTTTGATATTGACGGGAATTTAATGTTTCAATTTTTTGCTTATGACAAAAATTTTCGCGGAGGCGTGAATGTCGCAGTGGGAGACATTGACGGCGACGGCATAAGCGAAATAATAACAGGCGCTGGAAAAGGAGGCGGTCCGCACATACGAATATTTGATCGTTTTGGAAGAGTGCTTTCGCAATTTTTTGCTTATGACAAAAATTTTCGCGGAGGCGTGAATGTCGCAGTGGGAGACATTGACGGCGACGGCATAAGCGAAATAATAACAGGCGCTGGAAAAGGAGGCGGTCCGCATATCAGGGTATTCAATGCGAGCGGATTTGTAAAATATCAATTTTTTGCTTATGATAAAGAAGATCATCATGGAATTAATGTCGCAGTTGGAGATATTGATAATGACGGCAAGTATGAAATTATTGCGTCGCCCAAAAAAGGAGGAGGAAATTTAGTAAAAATTTTTAATAAACAAGGAGCTTTAGTAGAAAGTTTGAATGTTTTTTCTAATCATTTTGACGAAGGCATTAACATTGCTATAATGAGCGTGGAATAATTTAATAAAAGATTTTTAGGATTTTTGGTATATTTAAGATTTTTAAGATAATAAATTAAATAAATTATCCTAAATATCCTAATAATCTTATTTAATAATATATAAAAATTTATGGCAGTTAAACAAATTTTTGATCACAAAAACATTTTAGTGGTTGGAGGGGCCGGATTTATTGGTTCGCATATATGCGAGCGTTTAGTAAAAAAGAACAAGATTATATGCGTTGACAATCTTTTAACAGGCAGTGAGAAAAATATTGATTTTTTGTTAAGAAACGCGAATTTTGAATTTGTAAATCACGACATTAATCAGCCAATAGTATTAGAAGATTTGCCTGGACTAGAAAAATTCAAGGTTCGCTGGCAAGGCGTGCAAGAAATTTATTATTTGGCTTGTCCTGCTTCGCCAAACAGATTTAATGAATTAGGAACAGAAGTATTACTGTCTAATTCTTTAGGACTGAAAATAGCTTTAGATTTGGCAGTTAAATATAAAGCTAAATTTTTATTTTTATCAAGTTCTGTTATTTATGGAAAATCTGTTTCAGGCGAAGAAATAGATGAAAATTATATGGGGATTGTTGATCCTTTAGGGCATAATAATTGTTATGTTGAAGGCAAAAGGTTTGCTGAAAGTTTAGTTGATAATTATAGAAAAAGGTATACTTTGGACGCGAAAATAGCAAGAGTTTTTACAACTTATGGTCCTCGTATGCAATTAACGGACGGAAGATTAATATCAGATTTTGTTTCGCGCGCTATGGAAAATAAAGATATCGTGATAGAGGGCGACCAAAACATAAAAAATTCTTTTTGTTATGTTGATGATTTGATAGAAGGTGTTTTTAAAATAATGAAATCAGAAGAAAAAAAGCCGATTAATTTAGGTAGCCAGGAAATTTTGCCAATAATAGAAATAGCAAAAAAAGTTATATCAAGTATGGAATCTAAATCTCAAATTGTTTTTAAGCAGCCAGATAAAGACAAGTCAGCTTCACACATTCCAAATATAGCTTACGCGAAAGAATATTTAGGATGGGAGCCGGTCGTGCTTTTAGACGCTGGTTTGAAAAAAACGCTTGATTATTTAAAAGCAAGCAAGTCTTTGCTTGGCTTCAGCGACAGTGGCACGAGAACATAATTCTCGTGATTTTAAGATTATTAGGATTATTAAGATTTTTAGGATAAAATTTTAATTTTGATTATAATTTTTAAGAATCAAAAAAACAAAATTATATTTATGAACATTTTAAATTTACTATAATTAAGACATGGCTAACACGCAAAATCAAAATACTCACTTTGCCTTATTTAATGGCAAAAAAATTCGCAGAACTATTTATCAAAAAGAATAGTGGTTTTCTGTTGTGGATGTTTGTAGTGTACTAACAGGAAGCGCGGATTCTGGCGCATATTGGAGAAAATTAAAACAGAGATTAAAGGAAGAGGGAAGCGAGGTCGTGACATTTTGTCACGGACTGAAATTAGAGGCTAATGATGGTAAAAAATACACAACTGACTGCGCTAATACTGAAGGTATGTTTCGTATAATTCAGTCAATTCCTTCACCCAAAGCTGAACCTTTAAAACGTTGGCTGGCTAAAGTCGGTTATTAGCGAATACAAGAAATAGAAAATCCGGAATTAGCAACTAAAAGAACAAAAATGCTCTACAAGCTCAAGGGTTATCCTGAGGACTGGATTGAAAAAAGAATGCGAGGAATTGCTATTCGCGAGGAATTGACTGATGAATGGCAAAAACGCGGAGCAGAAACTAATCGCGATTATGAAATATTGACCGCGGAAAATATCAAAAGTGACTTTTGGCATTACACCATTGGAATATAAAAGACATAAAAATTTAAAACAAGAAAATTTGCGTGATCACATGGATGATTTTGAATTGATTTTGACCATGCTTAGTGAAAGAACGACAACCGAAATCCACCGCACCAAAGATACAAAAAGCGTGCCGAAACTAAAAGATGACGCTAGAGTTGGAGGACAAATTGCCGGATCAGCTAGAAAACAAATTGAAAGAAAAATCAAGCGTTCGGTAGTTTCTAAAAATAATTTTTTTAAAAACAAGAAAATGAAAAAAATAAAAAAATAAATTTAATTATGAATATTTTTATTATAATTCCCGCTTTTAATGAAGAGAAAAATATAGGCGCTGTAATTAATGATATTAGAAATAAAATTCCAAATTCTAATATAATTGTTGTTGATGATTGTTCTAATGATAATACAGTCCATATTGTTGAAAATCAAAATGTGATTATTTTAAAACATATTATTAACCGCGGGCAGGGCGCGGCGTTGCAAACTGGTAATGAATACGCGATTCAAAAAAACGCTGACATTATAGTTCATTTTGACGGAGACGGCCAGCATTTAGCAAAAGACATTAAAAAAATTATTCAGCCGATTATAGATGATACAGCTGATGTTGTTTTGGGCTCTAGATTTTTGTCAGTTAAAAACAGAGTGCCAATGACAAAAAAATTTTTTATTTTAAAGCCGGCGTTGTTTTTTAATTTTATTTTTACTGGATTAAGATTGTCTGATGTCCATAATGGCTTAAGAGCGATGTCAAGAAAAGCAGCGCTAAAAATAAAAATCATGCAAGATAAAATGGCGCATAACACTGAAATTATTTCAGAAATAAAAAGAAAGAGATTAAGGCATAAAGAGATTTCGGTTGATATTGTTTATAATGAATATGGGCAGAATTTTTTTGACGGCTTGAAAATCATTAAAGATTTAATATTTAAGAAAATTTTATAGTATGTTAATCCAATTTATCATAATTTTATTTTCCGCTTTTGTTATTTTTCGCTTGATTGATAAATTTAAGAAAAAGGAAGTGTCAAACAAAGAATTTTATTTATGGCTGGTTTTTTGGCTTTCAGTCATAATCGCGACAATTTGGTTTAGGAAAACAGACATTATAGCTAAATTTTTTGGCGTTGAAAAAGGCGCTGATTTGGCGGTTTATATTTCCATAATAGTTTTGTTTTATTTAGTTTTTAAAATGGTAGTCAAGTTTGACAAAATGGAAAGAAATATTACTAAAATTGTAAGAAAAATAGCTATAGATAGACAGGAAAATAAAGACAGAAATAAAATTTAATATTTAATTTTTTTAGTAATATGCGCGTAGCTGAAATTGTTTGTGTTTTTTTTCCATATAAAGGCGGGATAGGAAATGTCGCGTTAGACAACGCTAAAATTTTGCGAAAATATAATAATGATGTTGTTGTTTTTACGCCTTATCATCGCGAAATAAATAAAAAATTTGATAAGAAAATTCAAGTTAAAAAATTGCTTCCTGTTTTAAAATACGGAAACGCGGCCGTTTTAATTTCATTATTTTGGCGTTTGAAAAATTTTGATATTGTTCATCTTCATTTTCCTTTTTTTGGATCAGTTGAAATTATCTGGCTGATGAAAAAATTTAAAATATTAAAAGCTAAGCTGATTATAACTTATCATATGGATGCTACGGCTGGTGGATGGCTTGGGAAAATTTTTAAATTTCACGCAAAATATCTAACGCCAATAATTTTAAAATCAGCTGATAAAATAATTGTTTCTTCTTTTGATTATTTAAAAAATTCCAATATAAAAAATTTGTTTGAGAAATATCCTGACAAATTTATTAAAATACCTTTTGGCGTTGACTTGAATCGCTTTAGACCAAGAGAAAAACCTATTGAGTTAATAAAAGAATATAATATTCAAAAAGATGAAAAAATAATTCTTTTTGTCGGAGGTTTAGATAAAGCGCATTACTTTAAAGGAATTGACAATTTAATAAAAGTTTTTTCTAAATTACAATTTTTTAATTGTCGTTTGATTATTGTTGGAAAAGGTAATATGAAGCTAAAATATGAACAAGAAGTTTTTGATTTCGGCTTAACAGACAAAGTAATTTTTGCTGATAAAGTTAATAATTACGATTTGTGTAAATTTTATAATTTAGCCGATGTTTTTGTTTTGCCGTCGATTAACAAAGCAGAAGCGTTTGGGGTTGTTCTTTTAGAAGCAATGGCATCAGGAATTCCAGTTATTGCTTCTAATTTAGCAGGCGTTAGAAGCGTAGTTAGAAATGGCGTTAATGGTTTTTTAGCTGAATCAAATAATGTTGATGAATTGGTTAAAAAAATAAGTTTATTATTAGCAAACAATGAAAAAGCAAAAATAATGGGAGTAAACGGAAGAAAAATCGCTAAGTCCGCGTATAATAAAGAAAAAATAGATAAAATGCTTATAAAAGTGTTTGAGGATATTTCATAAAATATATTTTTGGTATTTTTTTATTATAAAAAATAGTTCTTATTATGAAAAGAAAAATTTTTAACTGGTCGCTTGTTGCTGTTTGGATACTGGTTATTTTTTATTTTTCCAGCCAGCCAGATTTAAAATCAAGCTTGCCGAATTTGTGGGATTTGATTTTTAGAAAAATAGCGCATATTCTTGAATTTACTGTTTTAACTTATTTTTTAATAAAAGCTTTTAGCAATTATAATATTAGTAAAAAAAATATTTTTATTTTTTCTTTTGTCGCGGCAGTCGTCTTTTCCATTAGCGATGAATTCCATCAGAGTTTTATTCAAGGAAGATGCGGAGCAATTAAAGATGTTTTTATTGATTTTATTGGCGTTGCATTATGTTTGATTATTTATAAAAAAAGTAATTTATGAAAGTTTGTTTAATAAACAATTTGTATCATCCTTTTGCGCGAGGCGGAGCTGAAAGAGTTGTTGAAAATATTGTTAACGGCTTAAAAGAAAAAGGGCATGATGTTTTTGTAATTACTTCCAAGCCTGCTTTTAAAAAAATAAAAAATAAAAATACAAAAGTTTATTATTTTTTTCCATTAAATTTATTTTGGATTGGAAATATTGGAAAACATAATTTTTTATGCCGTTTAGTTTGGCATTTTTTTGATATGTTTAGTTTGCATAGCTATTTTAAAATCAAAAAAATTTTACAAAAAGAAAAACCAGATTTAGTGATTACTCATAATTTAAAAGGAATTGGATATTTGATTCCAAAAGCGATAGATAAGCTTGGTATTAAATATTTTCACACTTTGCACGATGTCCAACTTGCTATCCCAAGCGGAATTTTAATTAAAGGAAAAGAAAATAATTGGCAAAACAGATTTTTTTTAACTAAATTATACGAAAAAATAAACAAAAAATTATTCTCTTATCCGCAAGTTGTGATTTCGCCTTCTGATTGGCTTTTAGATTTTTATTCTAAAAAAGATTTTTTTCAAAAACAAAAAAAAATAGTATTAAGAAATCCAACCTGCAAATTTCAAGTTCCAAATTTCAAATTACAAACAAATTCCAAATTTCAAATCTCAAATTCCGTATTTACCTTTTTGTATGTTGGGCAGATTGAAAAGCATAAAGGAATAATTTTTTTGATAAATGTTTTTAATAAATTGTCTAAACAAATAAAAAATATTGATTATAAATTAGCTATTATTGGATCGGGTGTTGAATTTGAAAAAGCAAAACAGATATCAAAAAATAATCCAAGGATTATTTTTTTAGGAAAACGCCATCATAACGAACTGAACAAATTTTTTGTTCAGGTAAATTGTTTAGTTGTTCCGTCTTTATGTTATGAAAATTCGCCGACAGTTATTTATGAAGGTTTAAGTTTTGGTATTCCTGTTTTAGCTTCTGATGTTGGAGGAACAGCGGAATTGGTTAAAGAAGGGGAAAACGGGTATATTTTTAAGGCTGGGAATGAAGATGATTTATTGCAAAAAATGAGATTTTGTTTAGAGAACAAAGAGAGAATTAAAAGCATGAAAGAATCATCAAAAGCGAGTATTTCTGATTGTAATATTCAAAATTATATTAGTAAAATTATGAATTTATAGTTTTTTTATTGCTTTTTATTAAATTATAAAGTAAATTTATAATAAGGTTAATAGATAATCCATTAATTTTTTTATGCTTAAAATTTATAATACATTAAATAGAAAAAAAGAAATCTTTAAACCAATAAAAAAAGGCAAAGCAGGTGTTTATACTTGCGGACCAACAGTCTATAATTACGCGCATATTGGAAATTTGCGATGTTATATTTTTGCTGATATTTTAATAAGAGTTTTGCGTTATGATAAATATAAAACAAAATGGGTAATGAATATTACGGATGTCGGGCATTTGACTTCTGACGCTGATGAAGGCGAGGATAAATTGGAAAAAGGAGCATTGCGTGAGAAAAAAAGCGTTTGGGAGATAGTTGAATTTTATACAAATATTTTTAAAAAAGATATTAAGCTATTAAATATAGCAAGTCCGGATGTTTGGTGCAAAGCAACAGATCATATTCAAGAGCAGATAAATTTGATTAAAAAATTGGAAAAAAAAGAAGTTGTGTATAAAACTTCAGACGGAATTTATTTTGACACTTCTAAAATAAAAGATTATGGAAAATTAAATGGAATGGATTTAGAAAATATTCAGGAAGGTAAAAGAGTATGTTTGCGCGAGAAAAAAAACGCGACAGATTTTGCTTTATGGAAATTTTCCACAAAACATAAAAAACGCCAAATGGAATGGAATTCTCCATGGGGAGTCGGGTTTCCAGGATGGCATATTGAATGTTCTGCAATGAGCATAAAATATTTGGGCGAGCATTTTGATATTCATACAGGCGGTATTGATCATATTCCAATACATCATACTAATGAAATAGCGCAATCAGAAACATCAACTGGCAAAAAATTCGTAAATTATTGGATGCACGGTGAATTTTTAGTAATAGGCGCTAAAGACAAAATGGCAAAGTCTGGAAAAAATTTTATAACATTAAAAACAATTGTTGAAAAAAAATTTAATCCTTTGACTTACAGATATTTATGTTTTTTAACTCATTACAGAAAACAGCTTCAATTTAGCTGGGAGGCTTTAAACTCAGCGCAAAACGCATTGAATAATCTTTACGAGAAATTTATTGATTTAGGCAAAGAGGTTGGGAAAATTGATAAAAAATTTCAAAAAGAATTTAACGATTTGATTAATGATGATCTTAGTATGCCATTGGTTATTGCTTTATTGCAAAAAGTTTTTAATTCAAATATTAAAGCTGAAAACAAGAAAGCGACTGTTTTAGAATTTGACAAAATTTTAAAATTAAATTTTGATAAAGTAAAGAGAAAAAAAATACCAAAAGATATAATGGAGCTGGCTGGAGAAAGGCTAAAGGCTCGCAAGAAAAAAAATTGGGAGTTGTCGGATAAGTTAAGAGATGAAATTGAAAGTAAGGGGTATGTCATAGAAGACATTTTTAAAAATAAATATACTATTAAGCCAAAATTTAATTAATTCATATATTTTAATTTATTTTTTAAAATTTTATGTTTGAAAAATTTTTTGCAAAATTTAAGGCAAAACAAGAAGTTAAAACTCCGCAAGAAAAACCTGTTGAAGAAGAAAATAAAATTGAAGAACCTGTTGAAAGTAAAGAAGAAGCAAGAGAGGAAAGCAATGAAGATGGTAATGATAGCCAAGCAGTAGAGGAAAAAGATGACGAGGAAGGAAAAAAGACATATCAAGAGCCATCAGAATAAGTAAACTGTTTTAAAAATAATTTAATTTAGCTTTAAATAAAAATTAAAAGCTGTTTTTTGTTTTGTATTGTCATTCCGTGCTTGCTTGTCCCTCTTGTTGCGGGGGTACGGAATCTATTTTGTAAATTTACAGATTCTGAATTTCTTGCCTACCGACAGGCATGAAAATCAGAATGACAAATTTTGATATGGAAAATAATTTTTGGCAGGCGTTAGACAAACCTATTTTAGCATTAGCTCCAATGGCCGGAATTACAGATTCTTGTTTTCGCCAAATTTGTAAAGATTTTGGCGTTGATGTTGTTTATTCAGAAATGGCGTCTTCGTCAGCATTGAAATTTAGTTCTAAAAAAACTTTAGAACTTTTAAAATTTAAAAAAAAGGAAAGACCCTATGTGGTTCAGCTGTTTGGCAATAATTCAGAACATTTTGCTGTTGCCGTAAAAATTGTTATGCAAAAGATAAAGCCAGATGGAATAGATATCAATTTTGGATGTCCAGTGAAAAAAGTTTTTAAACAAGGGGCAGGCGTTGCGTTAATGCTTGATTTGAATTTGTCTAAAAAAATTATTAAAGCAGTTTGCGCAAACAGCAATGTTCCTGTTTCAATTAAAATTCGTTCCAAAATTCAAGATAAGACAGCAATTAATTTTGTAAAAAATTTGTCTGGTTTTCCAATTAAAGCGATTATGGTTCATGGCAGAAGCTATGAGCAAGGATTTAAAGGCGAGATAGATATTGAAGTTATCAAAAAAATTAAAAAATTTTTTAATGGAATTGTTTTAGCTAATGGCGGAATTGATTCTCCGGAAATAGCAAAAAAAATATTAGTTACAAGCAAAGCTGACGGTTTGGGGATTGCCAGAGGTTCTCAAGGCAAGCCTTGGATTTTTTCTCAAATAAAAGATTATTTAAAAACAGGAGAGTATCAAGAAAAAACGCAAAAACAAATTTTTAAAATTGCCTTAAAACATAGCAAAATGGCTTATCAGCAAAAAGGAAACTTTGGAATAATAGAAATGCGAAAGCATCTTTGCTGGTATGTAAAAAATATGCCCAACGCTTCATCGCTTCGGCAAGAAATAATAAAAGCGAAGAATATTACTGATATTGAAAAAAATTTAAGATAATTTTGAAATTCGTGATTTTTGAACAATTTTGTTTAATATTTTGTATTTTTTATTGTCGGGCGTATTTTTAAAATGTTTAAGAAAATATTTAAAATTTATCCACAGCTAAAAATTTAAAAGCGTCTATTGCTGGCGAAAATTACGAACATTCAGAAATGTATCCAGAGTTTGCCAAAGTCGCTGAAGAAGAAGGGCTAACAAAAATAGTGCAAAGATTGCGTTCAATTGCCAAAGCAGAAGAGCATCATGAAGAAAGATATAAAAAATTATTAGCGCAACTTGAGGCAGGGACTATATTTAAAAAAGATCAAGAAACATCTTGGGTTTGCAGAGAATGCGGATATGTTCATCAAGGAAATCAAGCCCCTTTAAAATGTCCTTCTTGCGACCATCCGCAGTCATATTATCAAGTCAAATGCGAAGAGTATTAATTAAAATTTATATACTGAAATAAATTTTTGATTTGGATTGTATTAATATTAATATGAAGCTGTTTGATTTAAGCGATGAAAAATTAATTGAAATAATTCGCGAAGAAAATAAAGAGCTATACAGTGAAATTATTAAGCG
>JAYEJU010000020.1 GCA_034660655.1 Patescibacteria group bacterium
CATTCCAATCCAGATCATTTGATAGCGATTTTAACTTTGGCGCATTCAAAAAAAGTTAAAGTTTTTTTGCATCTTTTTACGGACGGAAGAGATAGTCATCAATATTCAGCGATAAAATTATTAGAAAGATTAAAATTTTATTTAAGGCCGGAGCAGTGTATAGCTACTATAATGGGAAGATTTTATGCTATGGACAGGAAAAAAAAATGGGAAAGAACAAAAATGACATATGAGGCTTTAACTCAGTCAAAAGGAATTTATTTTTCAGATCCTATTGAAGCTGTTACAGCAAGTTATAACAAAGGCAAGAGCGATGAATTTATCATGCCAAGCATTATTACAGCTAAACACAAAAATACGACAAAACAAGAACCAGTAGCCACGATTAATGATAATGATGGAATTATTTTTTATAATTTAAGATCAGACAGAGCGCGTGAATTAACGAAAGCTTTTGTGCAGGATAAATTTGTTGGATTTAAAAGGAATAAAATACTTAAAAATATTTTTTTTACAGCTATGACTGATTTTGGCCCTGATTTGCCAGGGATAACAACTGCTTTTTCAAGCAGGGATTTGAAAGGAACATTGCCGATGCTTTTGAAAAATTTTCGCCAAATTTATATGGCAGAAACAGAAAAATACGCGCATGTTACTTACTTTTTTAATGGCGGATATGATAGTCCTGTCGGCAATGAGGATAGATTTTTTATTAAATCTCCAGACGTTGACAGATATGATAAAATACCGGAAATGAAAGTTTATGATTTGACAAAAAAGATGCTTTCTTTTTTGATAAAAGATAAATATGATGTTATTATTTGCAATTTCGCGAATTCTGATATGGTCGGTCATACAGGCAATCTAGAAGCAAGCATAAAAGCAGTGGAATCTGAAGACAAATCTATCGGGGAAATAGTTAAGCAAATATTAAAATTAAACGGGACATTGATTATTACGGCAGACCATGGAAATATTGAGGAAATGATTGATTTAAAAACAGGAGAGATAGATACAGCGCATTCTAAGTATCCAGTTCCTTTTATTATTGTTAATAAAAAATTAAAAAATATAAAATTAAAGAAAAAGGGAATATTAGGAAATATTGCCCCTACAATTTTAGATATTTTAAGTATTAAAAAGCCGGCAGAAATGACAGGAGAAAGTTTGATTTTGACGAAAAAATAAAGATATTTAAATTTTTTAAAAAATTTGAAATTTATTTGATTTTGAATTTTGCATTTTGAGTTTTAAATATTATGCGTCCAAAACCAACAATTTTAATAATTTTAGACGGATGGGGAGTTGCTCCGCCTTCTTTTGGAAATGCGATTACGGAAGCTAATCCAAAATTTTTTAATTATTTAACCAGCAATTTTCCAACTACGTTATTGCAAGCTTCTGGCGAATCAGTTGGTTTGGTTTGGAAAAGAATGGGCAATTCTGAAGTAGGGCATCTTAATATTGGCGCTGGCAGGATTGTATATCAGAGTTTAATGAAAATTTCCAAATCAATAGAAGATGAAAGCATATATAAAAATTCTGCTTTGTTAAAAGCTTTTGGCCATTGCAAAAAAAATAAAACAAAACTTCATTTGTTAGGAATGATTTCAAGTGGAGGGATACATAGTTATTTGGGGCATTTATATGGATTGTTGGAAATGGCAAAACAGCAAAATTTTTCAGAAGTTTATATTCATGCGATTTTAGATGGTCGCGACACTAAATATAACGAGGCAATAAATTTGATTTCTCGGCTGTCAAATAAAATGAAAGATATTGGCGTTGGTAAAATAGCTAATTTATCAGGAAGATTTTGGGCAATGGATAGGGATAACCATTGGGAAAGAATAGAAAAGTCTTACATCGCGATGTCGTCTGGCAAAGCCGAAGAATATTTTAAAGATCCAATAGAAGCTATTCAAGCTTCATATGACAAGAAAGTTTTTGATGAAGAATTTGTTCCAGTAGTGATAGTTAAAGAAGATAAAAAACCTGTGGCAATAATTGACGATCATGATTCGGTTATATTTTTTAATTTCAGGTCTGACAGGGCAAGGCAGATTACAAAAGTTTTTGTTTTGCCGTCATTTGACAAATTTAAAAGAGATAAATATATAAGAGATTTGGAATTTGTAACTTTGACTGAGTATGAAAAAAATTTGCCTGCTAATGTCGCTTTTCCGCGCGAAGAAATTGCTAATCCTTTAGCCAAAGTTATTAGTGATAATGGATTACGCCAGCTTCATATCGCGGAAACAGAAAAATACGCGCATGTTACTTATTTTTTTAATGGCGGATATGAAGAGAAATTTCCGTTAGAAGATGATATTATTATTCCTTCGCCAAGAGTAGCGAGTTATGACCAAGCTCCGGAAATGTCTTCCGCTTTAATTACCAAAAGAGTTATTGAGGAAATTATGAAAGATAGTTATGATTTTATATTAATTAATTTCGCTAATTCTGATATGGTTGGGCATACAGGAAATTTAGAAGCAGCAGTCAAATCCATAAAAGCCGTGGATAAATCATTAAAAGAGATTGTAGAGCTTGTTTTAATTAAAAATGGCTCTGTATTAATTACCGCTGATCATGGCAACGCGGAAGATATGATAAGCAAAAGAACAGGGGAGATGGAGAAAGAGCACACAAGCAACCCAGTGCCGTTTATAATCGTGAAAAAAGATTTTTATCAAAAAAAAGCAGGCATTTTAATCCCAATAAAAGAAGAATTAAGCGATATTAAGCCGATGGGTGTTTTAGCTGATATCGCGCCGACTGTTTTAAAAATAATGGATATTAAAAAAACAAAAGAAATGACTGGAATATCATTGATTTAAAAAATAAAATATCAATATAAAAAATCAAGAAAATATTTTCTTGATTTTTTTATTAAATGTTTTATGTGATTATTATATTTGCGATATTAATAATTTTATAATTAAAGTGATTCCTGTTCCAAATAAAAATCCAGCTATTACTTCTATTGGTGTATGCCCCATTCGCGTTATTAATTTTGGGATGTTAGTATTTGTTTTTTCACTTATTTTTTTTATAGCTGATGAATGTATCCCAATTTCTCTGCGCGCTCCAAGAGCATCTCTCATGACTATTGTCGCAAAAATTATCCAGATAGCAAAAAATGAAGAATCAACTCCGTGTTTTATAACAATTAAGGCTCCCAAAGAAGCAATAAAACTAATATGTCCAGAAGGCATTCCTCCGTATTTTCCAAAAATATTAATTATGTTAAAATTATTTTTAATTCCGTCGGTTGCTAATTTCAATATTTGAGCGAGAATAACTGTTACAAACGGAATAATAATTAATTCATATGGCATAAATTTTTATTATAATTTTCTTTTTCGCTATAAATATAATGTTGATTTAAAAAAAGCAGAACTAGGCCTGAAAAAAAAAGAATTAATGACATTAAGGAATAAAATATTGGCAGTCTGTTTTTAACGCTATTTTGCTTATAAAAGAATTGCGTATTTTCTCCCGCCACTTTTGGATTTAACTTGTTGTTTGGAATTTTAAAACTTTTTTTGTATGGAGCATTACTTGCCATAGAAACTTTGTTTGTTTCAGTTACAAAATTTTTGCTGTCTAAATATATTATATCAAAATTTTTATAATTTAAAATAGACGGAAAGACTAAAATTTTTTCTTTATTATTTATTATTTGTTCTGATAAAATAAATTCATTATTTATGGCCAAATTGTTTTCAGAAATTTGTTTTGGCGTTCCAAACAATTGAACGGCTATTGTCGTAAATCTTTTATTTAAAATTCCAGATTTTACAATGATTGCTATTTCAGTATAGTAGGGGCTTAATATATTTGCTTTATGATTTTTACTTTGCATCCATGCTTTTACGACCCCCTCGGAAGTTATAAAATCCATTGCCAAATTTTCTCCAGCATAAAGATAATCGTATTTTACTTCTTTAATCCATTCAATAAAATTTTTGCCCTCTGGCGATGTATGTGAAAAATATTGTCCTTTTAATAAATCATTAGCTTTATTTGTAGCGGCATTTTCTAGGGTTTTATTTACTCGCAATGGTTTAAGTTTTTGCCTTATTCTTTCTTGATTTGTTATTTTAATAAGATTTTCAGATGTTATTTCTGTGGCAAAAATTAACTTTGGCAATAAAAAACTCCCTATAATGCAAAGAGAGGCAATTAATACGGCTATTTTTTGTTTTTTTACTAGACTAACAGCAGTTATTTTTTTATTTTTCATTTTTTTGTATTTACCCCCTAAATTCAGAGATAAATTTTTATTTTTTATTTTATATATAATAATTATAGCATATTTTTGGGGTTTTGTCAATAAAATGGCTGCAAAATAATTTTGCAGTCATTTTAATACAAATTTTTATCAATAAATAAGCGCATAGTTCATTTCGCCTAAATTTTTTACTCTTCCATTTATTTCCATAAGCGTGAGAGTTGAACAGACAATTTGCGAGTTAAGACCAGACATTTTTACCAGTTTGTTTATATGTATTGGGCGTGTTTCTAAATATTTCAGCAATATTTTTTCTTCTTTTGTTTCAGGAATTTTGTTTTTAATTTTTTTGTGACAAGGAATTCTATCTAAATTCAACGCATTTATAATATCTTCATATTTTGTTATGATTTGCGCGCTTCCAGAACTTATTAATTTGTGCGTTCCAGATGAATTTTTATCATAAATATTTCCAGGAAGCGCGAAAATTTTTCGTTTCTGCTCTTTCGCGTAATGAGCGGTGATTAAAGAACCTCCTTTATCAGGAGATTCAATTACTAAAGTTCCCAAACTTAATCCAGATATTATCCTATTCCGCATTGGAAAATTATAATGAAAAGCTGGCATTCCAACGGGGTATTCTGAAATAATAGCTCCGTGTGATAAAATAATTTCATTAGCTAAATTTTGATTGGCTGTTGGATAAATATTTTTTTGATCAAGTCCTGATCCTAAAACAGCGATTGTATTGCCACCAGTTTCAACAGCTGTTTTGTGCGCTATGGTATCTATTCCTAACGCCATACCGCTTATAATTGTTATGTTGTTTGCGGCTATTTTTTTGGCTATGTCAAAAACTGATTGTTTTCCGTATTGGCTCGCCTTTCTTGTCCCAACAATTGCAAGTGTTGGTTTTTTAAGTCCGTCTAATTTTCCTTTGTAATATAGTAGAAAAGGCGGATTTTTTATTTTTTTTAAAAGTTTTGGGTAGTCGTCGTCTTGAATAGTCAGGACTTTTATTTTTTCTTTTAATATTTGTTCCATTTCCATGTCAGGATTTATCTGATTTCTTTTTTCAGCAAAATCTTTTGCAATATTTTTTTCCAAATTAGCTTTTACTAATTTTTCTATATCTGTTTTCCAAATATTTTCTGCAGTTTTAAAATATTTTATTAATTTTTTAAATCTTATCGGACCGATTTTTGAATATTTTGAAATCGCGATCCAATATTTTATATCTTTTTCTATTGACATATTTTCTATTTGTGCTATGATAAACCATTGCATTTATATTGTTTATTTTTCTGCTTGCCAGTGGCTGATTCGCAAAAACTACCCTCCTGGTCAAGCAATCAGTCTGCAATAGTTTAAGGTTAGTGAATTTTTTTTTACTTAACTTTTTCGTTGGCAAGCAGAAAAACAAGTAATATAAATTTGTTATTTGTATTATTATTCAAACTTTGAAAATCATTCCAAAAAAATAAAAAATGGAATTTATTTTTGAACATTTAGGGGGGGGTGATGAAAAAGTATTTAGTTTTCTTGACAGGAATTTTGGTGTTTTGTTCTTTTAACAGCCTGTTTGCGGAAAGACCTGAAATTGCACGGATCTTTAGGTGTTGGATATTTTAGCCAATATATTGGCTGGCCAAGTTGCGCTAATTACGATGACTCGGTTTTTCAACAAAGTATTAATGTAACTGTTGAACAATTGGGATTATATGTTAAGGGATGGTCGTCAGTTAGCCTGAATGGTTTTAATGATAATTATGGAACCGAAATTGATTATATCACAGGTATCTACCGAACCGTTGGCAAGGTAGAAATTGATGTAAGTTATGTCTTCTACAATATGTATAATATAAATAATACTAAAGGAGATTTGCATGCATTAATTTTGCATTTAGATTTACCAAAAATATTTTCTGTAAAATAATATATCACGCTGGAAGGGGATATTCCTGTCGATAGGGATATTTTAGAAGGTGAATTTATGTATAGAGCAGGAGTTAAATACAATATAAATTTGATAAGATCACAGGCAATTAATCTTAATATCTCAATCGCAGGTCATGATGGAGCTTGCGGTAAAAGATCAAAAACAATAAGTTCCGCAAAATTGGCCGTCTCTTCAACCTTTAAACTTTGGAAAGTTGATGTTACGCCAATAATCAATTTCCAAAAAAGACTCGGCTACAAAGTTCGAGATGGAGGGATGACAGAATATAAAATTTGGCATGGAATAAACTTTTTTATATCATTCTAATCTTATTAAGAATTATTGGATTGCAACGCTACAATAGGTTGCAGTTTTTTTTATTTTACTTCTTTTTCAATTTTTCCCGCTAACTTTTTTACTTTCTCAATTTCTTCTTCTTCAAAATTATGTAAAACAAAATTTTCACCTGAAATGTCTCCGCGATTTATTCGTCCGCCAAATTTTTCCACTCCAATTCTGATTCTTTTGAATTCTCGCGTGCCTAGGTTATCAATAATAGACTGGACGCCTTTATGTCCCGCCGAAGATGAATCAGTTGAAATTTTATATTTTCCTATTTCTATATCTAAATCGTCGTGAATAACAATAATATTTTTTGGATCCAGTTTATAAAAATTTATAATTTTTTGAACAGCTTCGCCAGAATTATTCATAAAAGTCTGCGGTTTGACGAGAATGGTTTTGTTTTCGTTTAGTGGAATATTGGTTTGGGATCCTTCGGCTTCGCCCCGACTATCTGTCGGGACTTCGTTCAGGATGATATAATTGATGACTCCTTCTGTTATTTCAGAGTTGAATTTTTTATTAAATTTAAATTCTTGAAAGCCCAATTTTTTTTGCAGTTCGTCAATTATAATAAATCCAACATTGTGTCTTGTATTCTCGTATTTTTTATCTGGATTTCCCAATCCAATAATTAATTTCATATTAATTTATTTTTAAAATCCCCCTTACCCCCTTTTTCAAAGGGGGAACTATTTTAAATAATTTTCAATTAGTCCTCCTTTGTAAAAGGAGGTTGGAGGATTTTTAGATTTTATTTTACCCCCCTTACCCACTTTTTCAAAGGGTGAGATTAAAATTATTTTCTATTTTTAATTACTATTTCAATAGCTGTTCCTTTAAAATCGTATTTTTCCCTTAAACGGTTTTCTATAAATCTTAAATAAGAATAATGAAGCGTGTCTAAATGTCCTATGACAACAACAAATTTTGGCAAAGACGATTTAATCTGTTTTAACTCATATATTTTTGGGCGTCTAAAACCTTTTGCTTTGATAGGATAGTGCGCTTCTGTCGCGGATTTTATAAGTTTGTCTAATTCTTCTTGGTCTATTTTTTTATTTTGTTCTTGGTTTATTTCTTCTATTAAGTCTATAATTTTGGTTATATTCCTGCCTTCTGTGGCAGATGTTAAAATAATTGGCGCCCATTTAACATGGCAAAGGCTTTTTTTAACAAAATCAGCGTATATTTTTCCGCTTTCTGTTGTTTTATTTTTTATTAGATCCCATTTATTAGCGATAATAATAAGCCCGTTGTTATTTTTTTGTATTAAATCAGCAAGTTTTTTGTCTTGGCTTGTTATTGGCGAACTTGCGTCTATCACAAATAACACTATGTTTGCCTCTTTTAAAGCTTCAATGCTTTTTCTTACGCTTAACAATTCCAATGTTTTTTTGTCAATTTTAGATTTTCTTCTAACGCCTGCCGTGTCAATAAAATGTATAAAAAAATTTTTTGTTTCAATTTTTCTTTTTTGCGGTTCGCGAGTAGTATGCGGAATATTAGTCACAATAATGTTCTCTTGATTTTTAATATCAATTTTTCTTTTAATTAAAGCGTTTAGTATTGATGATTTGCCAACATTTGGCTTGCCAATAATCGCCACTTTAATTTCAGGAAGATTTTTTTTTACCTTTTTTTTAATAGGTTTTTTTTTCCGCAAT
This sequence comes from Patescibacteria group bacterium, assembly GCA_034660655.1. Taxonomy (NCBI): domain Bacteria; species Patescibacteria group bacterium. Next base: position 8,186 of record JAYEJU010000020.1, read on the forward strand.
CCGCTCCGCCAGCTGGCGGATGGCGGAGCGGATTGTTTTTTTATTTTTTTTAATTCTTTTATTATCTTGTCTAAAAGGTCGCCAACACCAACGCCAGACGAAGCTGATATTAATTGCGCGTCCTTAAGTCCTAATTTTTCGAATCCAAAGGAATTTGTTTCGCTTCTTATTTTTTGATTATCTATTTTATTGATTGTTAAAATAACAGGGATTTTTAGTTTTCTTATTTTTTTAGCTATTTGCCTGTCTTGTTGCAGAATTCTTTCTTGTCCGTCTAATAAAAAAATTAGCAAATCCGCTTTAGCGATATTTGCTTCGCTTTGTTTAATCACTTCTTTTTCAATTGCGTCGGTTGGGTCAATATCTAATCCCGCCGTATCATATAAAAAAAATTTAGTTTTTACCCATTCTACTTCGGATTTATTAACATCCCTAGTAGTCCCGCCAATGCCTGAGATCATTGCTTGCTTTTGTCCGGATATTTTGTTAAAAAGAGTTGATTTACCAACATTAGTTCTGCCAATAATTGTTACTTTCATATTTTTGGATTTTTTAAAAAGGTTCTTCTTTTTCTTGGTTTATTTTGTCTAAGTTTTTAAAGCTGGCTTTGTTGGATTCAAAATATAGTTCAATTTTTCCTGTTGGACCGTTGCGGTGTTTTGCAACAAAAATTTCAGCAATATTTGGTTTGGAACTTTCTTTTTTGTAATAATCTTCACGATAAATAAACATTACAATATCAGCGTCTTGTTCAATAGATCCTGAGTCCCTAAGGTCAGCTAGTTTTGGAATTGGCGGGGTGCGCGATTCAACGCCTCTTGAAAGCTGAGAAAGAGCTAAAACAGGAATATTTAATTCTCGCGCTAAATTTTTTAATGATCTTGAAATATCAGAAATTTCTTGCACCCTGTTTTCTGTTCTGCGGCCTTCCATTAATTGAAGATAATCTATTATAATCAGCCCTAAATTATGTTCCATTTTTAATCTTCGCGCTTTTGTTCTGACTTCCATAATATTGGTTGATGATGAATCGTCAATGTAAATTTCAGCTTCTGACAATTCTCCCATTGCGTAATTGACACGCGCGAAATCATCATCGTCTTCTTTTGATGAAAGCTGGCCTGTCCGCATTTTCCATAAATCAACATCAGCTTCAGCACATAAAAGGCGATCAACCAATTCTTCTTTACTCATTTCTAAAGATATAATTCCAACAGAGATTTTTTCTTTGGCAACATTTCTGGCAATATCCAAAGCAAGAGATGTTTTTCCAAGCGAAGGACGAGCAGCCAATATTATTAAATTTGATTTTTGCAAACCAGCTAATTTTTTATCTAAATCAATAAATCCTGTTGGAACTCCTCTTAATTTTCCGCGATTTTTATGAATTTCATCAATTCTGTCAAAAGCCTCGTCTAAAACATCTCTGATTGATATAAAATTTTGTTGAAGGTATTGCTGTGAAACAGAAAAAAGTTTTTGCTCTGCTTCATCAAGCATTTTTTCAGGGTCATTTTTTTCATTATAAGCCATATCAGTGATTTCAGTGCTTGCGCTAATCAGCCGGCGTAATGTGGCTTTTCGCGCGACAATTTGCGCGTAAGAAATTATATGGCTAGCTGAAGGAACAGCGTTCGTCAAGCTCACTAAATAGCTTTTTCCGCCAATATTTTTTAATTGTTTTTTTTCTTTTAAGCGATTGGAAACATTTAAAATATCAATGGGGCGATGTTTTTCATAAATTTCTAAAATAACCGAAAAAATTATTTGGTGTTTTTTTTCATAAAAATCGTTTTCGCTGATAATATCAGCGACTTTAATAATCGCGTTTTCGTCAATCATAAGAGATCCCAGCAAAGATTGTTCAGCTTCAACGTTCTGCGGAGGTATTTTTCCTGAAATATTTTTTTCTTGCATAAAATTTATTTTATTTATCTATATTATGACCTATTTAAAATTTTATGCAAGGGGTTGACAAAGATAGTATTATTTGTTATATTTGTTTAATAAAATAATTTTTTTAATGTATATTTTTTTAAATGAAAACTGATTTTTGACATAAAATTCAAAATTAGTCAAGGAGGAACTATGAATATTCAAATTAGGGCAATACCCAGAAAAATAGTGGATTTAATACTTTCCATCATTTTTTTTCTTTCAGCTTTAATTTTAGTAGGTTATACCCTCCTTATATTTGAAAGAGGTGGTTTTATCGTAAGATTATCAGCGATTGTAATACTTTTAAGCGCGATAATTTTGTTTAATTTCATCTCCAAAAAATATTTTGGAGTGAAGCCTGCTGAGTAAAAAAATTTGAAAATAGACTGTTTAATATTTAAACAGTCTATTCTTTTTTTGATTTTAATTTTAAGATTTCATCATTAAATATCATCAAAAAATAGCTTTGTGTAAAAAAGAAAAACAGCTTGCTGAATTGACAACAAGCTGTCTGTGTTTTTTGAATTTTTAAATTTTTGGTTTTGGGAGGCTGAGGATATTTGGATCATCCACACACCCAACATTACATTTAGAGCAATACTCATTATTTTTAATTATTGGACAAATAGTCTTGCCCCTTAGTCCAATTAAAAAATAATTAATTGCGGGGAATGTCATCATGTATAAAGCAAAATACAAGATTCCGATAAATATGATAAGTAAAAATGTCAATGGGTTTCTTACTCTTTCAAACAAAAATTTTCTACCTTCTTTAATGTCAGCCACAGTAACTTCATAGACTTTCTTAATAATCATCATCTCCCTCCTTTTTTTATTATTTGGTATAAAAAACTAATACTAATATATCACAAAATATAGAAATTGTCAAGACTAACAGCAATATTTTTAACCATTCTGCATAATTTTCAGGCGTTTTTTATTTTGTTCTGTATTTTAATTTGTTGACAATTTTTTGCGTTTTTTGTTTCTATGTGATATTATAGAAAAATAAAAATTTAAAATAAATTTATCAATTTATGTACCAACAAGTTAGAAAAATCAATACTTATAAAAAAATTGCTTTTAATTTTTTGTTTTTTGTTATTGTTTTGGCAGGACTGGCTGGTTATTTTATTTTTTATAAGGTAGAGATATATATAACGCCTGTAAAAGAAAAAATCAGTGTTGATTTTTTGACTGAAATTAAGGATGGCAATTATAATGCTAAGTCTGGCGATGAAATTATAAAAGGTGAAATAAGCAGTTTAGAAATAGATGGAAATAAGGAATTTTTTACTTCTGGCGAAAAAGAACTAATCTCGGAAATTTTTGGCAAGGTTTTTATTATTAATAAAGAGAGCTTTAATCAGCCATTGGTTGCTACTACGCGGCTTTTAACGCCTGATAATATTTTATTTAGGATTAAGAAAAGTATAATTGTCCCAGCTGACAACGAAGTTGAAGTTGATGTTTATTCTGACGATGAAAATTTTAAAGATATAGTAAAGCCTACAAAATTTAGTATTCCAGGATTATCAGATCGATTGCAAAAAACAATTTACGCTGAGAGCAGAAGTGATTTAGGAAAAAAGAAATTAGTAAAAATACTTACACAGGAAGATATCAATGTGGCAAGAGAAAATTTGGCTGAAGATTTACGCAAGAGCGCAAAAAATCAATTTGATTTAAAAAATAAAAACAAGGTTAATTTTAATTTGATAGGCAGAATACCTAAAATTAAAGAGGTCGGGTTTAAAGAAGTCCTTTTAAGTAAGTCTGATAAAGATGTTGGAGATGAAACAGAAAAATTTAATTTGTATTTAAAAATTAAAGCAACAGAAATATCTTTTGATGAAAATAAGATAGCTGATTTAGCTGAGATCAGATTAAAGGAAGCTGTGCCTGACGATAAAAAATTCGTTAAAATAAACAAAAATAGTTTTAATTATGTTGTTGATGAATTTGATTTTGACAAAAAGTCGGCTGAGATTAAAGTTTACGCGTCTGGAGAGATGATAATAAGCGATGATAGTTTATTTTTAGATGGAGACAATTTAGCAGGCAAAAAAATTAGCGACACAAAAGAATATTTGGAAAGAAATTCCGCGATTGAAAGCGTTGAAATTAAAGTTTTGCTTAATTATTTAAAATATATTCCTAAAAATTTGCGAAAAGTAAAAATAATTATTCAAGAAAATATTTAGTATTTTTTGATATAGTTTTTTAAAAATATTTGTTTTACCGCTTCGCGGATTTTGACAAAGCCAAAACGAGAAGTGATATATTTGATAATAAGTGATTTAGATGGAATAATTAAAAATTTTTAAATTTCCTTTGAAAATTTTATTCATTGATATATTAATATTTTTATTTATTAATTAATAATTAAAATATATGAAAAAATTATTTATCATTTTAATAATTTTTTTTATCTTCTTGCCAACTATTATTCGTGCTGATTTATTAAATGATGTAATATCCGGAAGAATTGTTTTGCAAGTTGAAAAAAATGGAGAGGCTTATTATATAAACCCGGATAACAATAAACGTTATTACCTTGGTCGCCCTGATGATGCATTTAATATAATGCGCGAATTAGGACTTGGTATTAAACACAATGAGTTAACATTATATTTAAAAAATCAATTTCCTGATCGTTTAGCTGGAAAAATTATGCTGGATGTGGAAAATAAAGGCGAGGCTTACTATATTTACCCAGAAGATATGAGGGGTTATTATTTAGGCCGACCGATAGATGCTTTTAATATTATGAAAGATTTTGGACTTGGAATTACTGATGATGATTTAAATAAAATTAGTATTTTATCAAAAAATACATCTTTAACTTCAATAGATGAATTGTGGGATAGGTATTGTAATAACTATTTTGAATTTTGTATAAAATTACCACATAATGCTGATTATTTCGGAAAAATTGAAGTTGATGAGTACGAAAATCGAATCGAACTTGTTACTAGCAATAACAGTAAAATTTGGACAATATATTTATCATATGTTGACGGCGAAGAAGGATTGGAAAAATTTTTACAAGATAGATATGGTAGTACGTGTGGAATAGGAGAAAAAAATATGACCAAATATGATAAGGTTTATCATATTACTCTTGGAAATTGTTTTTCACCTTTTGCTAAAAGGTCTTATTATAATTCAAATAATAAACTTGCAGTTACATGGTCATTAGGACAAGCATGTAATTTTTTTATTAATGATGAATGTGTTGATCTCGAAATGGGAAATAGTTTTGAATTTATTGGTAAGGATGCCATTCCAAATCCTCTTTGTTTTAATAAGCCTACTGCAACAGATATTGGACGAAGTATATACCCAATATATCCGAAATATAAACATTTAGAATTTCTTGGACAATTCTATACTGCCTATTATTGTGGAGAAGAAAGGTTAAATGAAATTTACGGAAATAATACTACTTATTCTTTAGGTTCAACGATATGGCTTAATAATAATCCAAACCAAGCATTAATAAATCATTTTAGGGATGCCGGTTATAAATGCGCGGAAGAAGGATGTAATAACTATGATTGCAAAGAATGGAAACTAACCGAAGATATTGAAATGGATTATTTATTTTTGATCATATTACCTCATATGAATGAATTTAAAATGGATGATTGCATTCACTGTGGATAAATATTAGAAAAAGCCTTAAAAATGTAACACGGAATAAACAAAATGTTTATCAAAATTTGCTTAATTATTTAAAATATATTCCTAAAAATTTGCGAAAAGTAAAAATAATTATTAAAGAGTAATTAATGAAAATTTTAATGTGATTAGAAATGTATTTATGTAGGAATTATTCAATTGACAAAATAATGTTAAGATAATATCATTATTTATAGTTTGTTCTTTTTATTAAATTTTTTTAAATTTTTGATTCAAAAGGAGATAGATGTGCTTACTTTGATAGATTCAATAGCCATTTGGACTGGAAGAATATTTTTAATTACACTACTTTTAATTTTTTTAGTTATTGCAATATGGTGGTTTTATATATATTTTTTTAAACTTCCATATTGCCCAAAATGTGGTTCAAGAAAAACTGAACATCTTATTGGAAATAATGCGGGAGGGTATAGGTGTTCAAGATGTGATGTCTATTACTGGTATGAAAATGGCAGAAGCCATTTAGAAGATCCAATAGGATTTTTTGAAAGAATGGTTAGAAATGGAACAATGACTAAAATAGATTAAACAAAAGTAAGCTGTTTAAAATTTAATCCTGTGTTGCTGGAAGCTATGCAGGATTTTTATTTTTTATAAATTAAAAAAGGAAGGATTTTTAATATAATCCAAGTGCATAAATTGACTTTTTTGTGTAATAAATATATGATATAATAACTTTAAGTGAAATTTATTTAAGGTTATTTTTTATATATTTTTTTAATATGTTGAGAACACACACTTGCGGAGAGTTATCCGCGAAAAATAAAGAAAAAAATGTTATTTTAGCTGGATGGGTTCACAGCCGTCGCGATCATGGTGGTATTATTTTTATTGATTTGCGTGATAGGTATGGAATTACGCAAATTGCCTTTGATCCAAAGATCTCAAAACAGTCTTGGGATTTAGCTGATAAAACAAGAAGCGAATGGGTTATTCAGGTGGAGGGAAAAGTTGTTTTGCGTCCAAAAAATATGATAAATAAAAAGTTAAAAACAGGAGATATAGAAATTGATTGCCACGACATAAAAATATTTTCAAAATCAAAAACTCCTCCATTTGAAATTTCTGAAGAAAAAAGCAATATTATGAATGAAGAAGTCCGCCTTAAATATCGCTATATTGATTTACGGCGCAAAAGAATGTTGAAAAATTTAATTTTAAGAAGTAAAACATCCAAGTTAATCAGAGATTATTTTTATAAAAATAATTTTATAGATATTGAAACTCCGTCTTTAATTAAAGATACGCCTGAAGGAAGCAGAGAATATTTAGTGCCGTCAAGAATTTATCAAGGCAGTTTTTATGTTTTGCCACAAAGTCCGCAACAATTAAAACAGTTGTTAATGGTGGCGGGAGTTGATAAATATTTTCAAATCGCGAAATGTTTTCGCGATGAAGATTTAAGAGGAGATCGCCAGCCAGAATTTACACAATTTGAAATTGAAATGAGTTTCGCTGAGCAAAAAGATATTATTAAAATGATGGAAGAATGTTTTATTGAAATTTCAAAAAAAATAGTTCCTAAAAAGAAAATTTTAAAAATACCTTTTCCTATAATGGAATGGAAAGACGCGATGCTGTATTACGGTTCTGACAAGCCTGATATCAGATATGATTTAAAAATTAAGCCAATTACTGAAATGGTAAAAGGATGCGGTTTTGCTGTTTTTGCGAATGTAATAAAACAAGGCGGGGTTGTGAATGCTTTGAAAATTGATAATGGAGCAAAATTCAGCAGAAGCGAAATTGACAATTTGACAAGAATGGCGATTGATAATGGGGCAAAAGGTTTAGCCTATATTGTGATTAAAAAAGACAACACTTTTCAATCGCCTATTGTTAAATTTTTAGGTGAAGATTTAGTTAAGAAAATTGTGATAGAGGTTAATGCAAAAGCGGGAGATATAATATTTTTTGGAGCTGATGAATTTATCACAGTTTGCGACTCGTTAGGAGCCGTAAGAGTTGAATGCGCTAAAATGTTAAAAATAATTCCAGAAAATTTATTTGCTTATTTGTGGGTTGTTGATTTTCCGTTGTTTGTAAAAAGCAAGGAAACAGGAGATTTAGTTTCAGCTCATCATTTGTTTACAATGCCGATTAAAGAAGACTTGAAATTATTGGATAAAAATCCTGAAAAAGTTAGATCCCACGCTTTTGATTTGGTTTTAAACGGAGTTGAAGTCGGTGGAGGGTCAATGAGAATTTATGAAAAAGAATTGCAGGAAAAAATATTTAAAATTTTGAATATTTCTAAAAAAGACGCTGAAAGAAGATTTGGGCATTTGCTTAAAGCGTTTGAATTCGGTGTTCCTCCGCACGGAGGCATCGCAATGGGGCTTGATCGTTTTGTAATGCTTTTGGCTGATGAGCCAAATATCCGCGAAGTAATGGCTTTTCCAAAAGACGGCAAAGCTAGAGATTTAATGCTTGACACTCCGGCAAAAGTTGATCAAAAAATGTTAAAAGATTTGGGGATAAAAATTGATTTGGATATGTAATGAGAAATAGATAAAATTTAAAATTTAATAAAATTAAGATAAAGAAACTATGACAAAAATGAAATTTTTAGGAGGGCATTTATTTTTAATTTTGGCATTCATATTGCTTCCTAATATTTCAGAAGCTGATATTCCAGTGCCTTATGTTAATATCTTCGGAATTGTAAAAGACAGCATTACTAACGAGCCAATTTCTTCAGCTGAAATTTCATTTGAGCCGACATGGGATCCATTTGATGAATGGTCGTCTTATTTTAGGTATTCAAGTGATGATTGGATAACTGATGAGAACGGCAAATATTCTTGGCATTTACATTTTCCGCCAAATACAACAGACATTATTGCTA
>JAYEJU010000021.1 GCA_034660655.1 Patescibacteria group bacterium
TTTGCTTGTCTTCCTTATTTATATTATTGTTTTTATCTTTTTTCATAAAAATTTTTTAAAAAAATAAAAAAACGGCAGTCGTTTTTTTATTTTGATTTTTATACAGTGTGTATATTATTTCCTGCCTGTGAGATGGTTGCAAAATTATTTCTGCTGCAATTTTATATTTTAGGCTGTGACTTCGTCAGATTGCGTAAAAAGATTTTCACCGTAGCATTGCTACGTCTCAAATCTTTTTACTTATCTTCCTTGCCTCGCTCTAAAATATAAAATTTCGCGACAAAATAATTTTACAATCATCTCTATATAATTTATCATAGGCTTAAAGTTTTTGCAAGACTAAACTGTTTTTATTTTTTTATAAAAATTATAGATTTGATTATTAATTTTTTCATCAAAAGTTAATGCGATATTATAAATCATAATATTAAAGAATATTCTTTATTTATTAAATTTTTCTAAAAGCCGCAAAAGATTATTAAATACAACAAGCATTATCTGAACTTATTATTATTTATCTTAAAATAAATATTATCTTACGACAAACGCGCGATTGGTTATAATATTTTTTAGAAAATAAAATCAGGGCTTTTTCAAAATATCGTGAGTCCCGATGTTTCTTAAAAGGTAAATTTTTTTATTAATTTGAAATGTAAAACGATAAGAATCGCTAATTCTTGCTTCCCAAATATTTCTTGGGTCTTGCATTTTTTTAATATTTAATGATGGATGTCGCGGGTCGGATAATAAAAGCTCCATCTGTTTTTTGCTTAATTTTTTGATATGTTTTGGCAATTTTTTATATTTCTTTTTAAATTTTTTGGTTATATAAAATTTCATATCAAAAATTTAACCTTCTAATTCTTGAAATAAATCATCTGCTGTTTTAAAAGGTCCTGTAATCTTATTTTTAGCAATATCTTTGTCAGCGTCTGCTTCGTCTTTTTGCCATTCTTTAGTATAAAAATATTCCTGATCAGGGTGGACTATCTTAATAGGTTTGATAATGATTTCTTGATTTCTATTTTCAATTTTTACATAATCGCCTTCATCAAGATTAAACTTTTTTCGCAAACTATATGGCAAGGTAATCTGGTGATGCTTTTTTATTTTTGCTAAAGTTATTAAATCACTTGTTTTATTTTTTTGTAACATAATTTTAATTTTATGAATTTAATAATTTCATAATATCAGAAAAATATTTTTTTGTCAAACAAAAAAACTTATCTTAATTAATTTTGTCAAAAAATTAATTACGCGATAAGTTTAATACATTTTTTTTATTTTTTTAAAACTGATGACAGCGCATAAATAAGTTCCACCTTATTTTTAAACCAACAAAGTACATATACCTTGAAAAATTTAGCTCTGCCACCAGCATCAAAAAAATAAAAAAATTTGCCAAAAGAAAAAGGTATATGGGTTGGGTTGTTTGTTGGTTTGGGTGGTGGAACTGTTTGATTTGTTATTTACACAATATCATATTTAAAAATCGTGTCAAGAAAAGTTATCCACAGTAATATTATCTTTCTGTTTTAACTAAAAAATTATTATTTCCATTAGAGATAATATTTACTGTACCGTTGTGATCAGTGCGATAGACTCTCGCGCCAAGTCTTTCTAATCGTTTGATAACACGGCGGGAAGGATGCCCAAATTTATTATCAGCGCCAACTGAAATCACAGCAATTTTAGGTATAACTTCTTTTAAAAATTCTTTTGAGCTTGAATTAATCGCGCCTTGATGTCCGACTTTTAAAATATCAGCATTTAAGTTCAAATTGTTTTCTAATAATACCTGCTCTTCTTCTAATTCCGCGTCTCCAATCAAAAGAATAGAATCGTTTTTGTATAACAGCTTTGCCACTATTGAAGTATTGTTTAAATTTGGAATTTCTTTTCCGCGCAAATCTTTGTCTGGAAAAAGAATTTTTAAAATTAGATCATTGCCCAACTTTACTTCTCTTGGTTCTTTAATTAAAGTGAGTTTAATATTTTTTTCTTTAATTTTGCGCAACAGCTCGCCATAAGTTTTTGTTGGATAAAAAACGCCATTGTAATAAATTTCTTTTACATTATATTTATTTAAAACTTTTATTATTCCTGTTATGTGGTCGCTGTGATGATGGGAAATAATTATCAGATCAATGGTTCTGTCGTAAAATGGCATCACAGAATTTAATCTTTTGATAATTGTATTGTCTGGCCCGCCGTCAATTAAAATATCTTGTTTATACGGAGTTTGGATGAAAGTTGAATCGCCTTGCCCTATATCAAAAAAATTTATCCGCAGTTTATCATTATCCTGATTAGATGAAATAACATTAAAACCTAGGAAGCCAGACAATAAAATAATTAAAAAAAGAAAATTTATTTTTTGTTTTTTAGAAAAATACATAGAATGACTTTAACATATAAATATTTTAAAATCCCCCTTTATCCCCATTTTCTAAAGTGGGAACTATTTAATTAAAAAATGTTTCAAATTTATTATTCTTTTTCCAATAATGAACTCCTATAATAATTAACGCGTAAATTATCAGTATTATTAAAAAATTAATTTTTTCCATATAAAAATGGCTTAACGGCAACGAAACAAATAAACTAACTATTTTCAAAAACATATTTAAAATAGCCCAAACTATCCATCCAATAACAACAGCTAATTTAATCGCGATAAATCCTGAAAATATTAATATTAGCCCTAAAAAAAGAATAACAGGCAGAATAGGAACGGCAATTAGATTAACAGGCAAAGCCAAAAAGGGAATATTTCCAAAATGATAAACAGCTACCGGAAGTGTGGCTGCTTGAGCTGAAAGCGTGATAATTAAAATTTTTTTTAATCCGTAAAAATCAGGGATATTTTTAAGCCATTTGTAAAAAATTGGGGATAGATAAATAATTCCTAAAATTGCTAAAAATGATAATTGAAATCCAACATCTCCAAAAAGAAATAACGGGTTAATAATAAGGAGAAAACTGGCCGTGAGCGATAAAACGCTGATTAAATTATTAACCCTGCCTAAATGTCGCGCCCACATAATTACGCTAATCATAATTCCGGCTCGGAACGCTGAAGCTGGAAATCCAATCATTATAATGAACAGCCATAATAAAATAAGTGTTATATAAAACGCTTTTTGCCGCCATATTCCAATAGAAATTAAAATAGACAGTAAAATAAAACTAATAATGACAAGATGCATTCCAGAGATAGCCGTAATATGGCTGATTCCGACTTGCGCGAATTTTTCCCGCCAATCATTTGGAATTTGTTTTTTATATCCTAAAATAATTGCTGAAAGTATTTTTGATTCAGGGTCTGGCAAAGTTTTTTCAATAATATTTCTGCTTTTTTGTTTTTGTTTTAAAATTTTTGCGTAAAATTTATTTCCATTGTTTTTGGATTGCAAACTGATTTCAGGATAATAGCAGATAAATTTTATTTTGTTTTTTGTCAAATATCTGCCATAGGAGCTTTTCGCGTCTATAATTTTTGGCTTACATTTTATTTTAATCTTATCGCCGTAAGAATATTCTGGATAAAGATCTGTTCTTAATAATATTTTTTCTTTTGTTAAAACATTTTTAATAATTAGCTCGCTACAATTTTCTCTATCTTCAGGCTCTTCTATTATTATTCCTTTTAAAACAATTTCTTTTTGTTGATTAGAGATTGTTTTTTCAGGCTCTGTTAATTCGCATCGTAATACTCCTATTAAAAAACAAATAGAAAAAATGATTAAATAATGCAGGAATAATTTTTTTTTATTTAAAAAAAAGGCAACAATAAATATAATTAATAAAAAATAACTCCCAAAAAGAGGCAGTCTTATCAGGCTGGCAATTCCGATGCCAGTAATAAAAGAAATAGAGCATAAAAGCAATATTTTAGATCTGTTCATATTAGATTTGTTGTGTAATTAGTTTCTATCGCAATTTCTATATTCCTGCCTGACGGCAGACAGGTTGGTCAAATTTTCCAAAAATTTTTCCTCCCGCAGCATTGTGGGAAAGGCTAAACCTTAAAAATTGTTTGAAAAATTTGTCTCATCCGCCCAGGGTGCCTTGGTCGGACGTTACAAAATTAATTACGCAACAAGTCTATAAATTATTATTCATATTTATTTTTTGTTAAAACACTTGAAATAATTCCAAGCATTATAAAGGTTGTTATTAAAGAGCTTCCGCCATAACTTAAAAGAGGAAGTGGAATTCCCATGACAGGAGCTACTCCTATATTCATGGCAATATTTAAAAAAATTTGTGAAATAAAGTAAATTAAAATACCGATTATTAAAAAAATTCCAAAATCGTCGCGGACCATTTTTAAATTTTTAATTATTACATAAAAAAACAGAGCGTAAAAAAACAGCGCCAAACTTATGCCTAAAAATCCAAGAGATTCCGCAAGGCTCGCGAAAATAAAATCAGTATGCGCTTCTGGCAAAAAATTAAGCTGGCTTTGCGAACCAAATGAAAATCCTCTTCCAAATATTTGTCCGCTTCCGATAGCGATTTTTGATTGTATTACATTATATCCTATTCCAAGCGGGTCAGAAGACGGATTTAAAAAAGTTAGAATTCGCGCTTTTTGATAATCTTGAAATCCAAAAAACCAAGCAAAAATAAAAATGATAATTAAAGCCAATAAAAGAAAAAATAAATGTTTTTTTTTAATTCCGCTAACCAAAAGCATGCCAAACCATAAAATGAAAAGAATTATTGCTGAACCTAAATCAGGCTGGCGCATTATTAGTATAAAAGAGGGCGCAAATAAAATTCCGCTTAAAGCAATAAATTGAAATTTTTTTATTTCATAAGCCCGAATAGAAAAAAAGCGCGATAAAACTATAATCAAAGCGATTTTGGAAAATTCAACTGGCTGGAATTGAAAACCGCCAATAACAAACCAGCCTTGAGTTCCGCGTATAGATTGCCCAAAAAACAGAACTGTTATTAATAAAAATAAAGAAAAAAAATAAATACAATAACTGTAAGTTTTAAAAATTTTGTAATTAATCGCATTGAATATGGCAAAAAATAGGATTCCCAATATTGCGAAGCTTAACTGTTTTTTAAAGAAAAAAAGATTGTTTTCATTCCCCAAATCAAGAGAATAAAGTATAAGAAAACTAAATGAAATTAAAATAAGGGTTATTGCTAATAACCCTTGATTAAAACGATATAAATTTTTTATTGGGAAAAACAACATTTTATTTTGGCAATCCTATGATATTGTTTTTACTCATAATAATACTGCTATCCAAGATGTTAACCTCTGGCAGGATAACAATTTTGTCAGGTATTGGTATTGAATCGCGCCATCTTACTTCTATCGCTCTTTGTTCTCCTGACAAGATATTATTAGATAAAAAATAATTAATGCTAGTCATAGCGGGACCGTTGTATGTCGCGATATAAAAACCGACTTCATAGTAATCAAAGATTGTATTATTTTCAGCTTTAAAACGAATAACGCTTATTTGATCGTCATCTTCAATCCCTAAAAGGTAGGAATTTAAATATTGGGAATCTTTAATGTCAAAATTAATATATTTTTTTACTTCATTCGCGAATTTTTCTTCGTCAGCTTTTTTGATTCTTTTCCATTGAATGTTGATAATTATTATGTTAGGCTTAAAAATTTTTTGATCGCTTTTAATTCCAAAACTTGTTATATATTTTTTTTCGCCAGGAAGTATAAATGTTTTTTTTATGTCGGTTTTTAAATTATTATATATGAAATAATATTCTACTTCTTTTACAATCCATTTTGTCTTGTTTGGATTATGAATTTTGGCAACAAAATTATATTTATTTTTATCTAAAGCAATTGAATCAAGCTCTGTAACGCGTATGTCCTTTGGTTTGTTTTTTTCTTTGTATGATTCGTAATCAATGTTGTGAGATAAGATTTGAGACATTGTTTTTTCAAAAGCAACTTTTTCTGAGGAATAAAATCTCGTTAATTTTATCGCTGAAAAACTGATTAAGAAAACTTCAGTTAAAATTAAAATAATTAAAAATAATTTTTTTGTTAAAATTTTATGGCTGACAATCCAATATCCTATTTTTAATTTTAAATCGCTTAATTTATACATAACGATTTAGAGATAAATAAAAAAATTTATTATTTAGTGTTTGTTGGTGGAAGCGTTCTAGTTATCGGATTTTATTTATTATAACAAAAAAATAATTTTTTTCACAATTAATTGTAGCCCGTAGGGGAATCGAACCCCTGTTTCCAGGATGAAAACCTGGTGTCCTAACCACTAGACGAACGGGCCAAAACAAAAATAAAAATAAAATAAACAGATTTCTGTTTGTTTTATACTAATATAGAATGGTAGTCTTGTCAATATTGTAATATAATAATAAATATATAAACAGCATTTTTTAATCTTAAAATGATATTGAAATGATTTTGGCGATTTTGTAAAATATTATAATTGTTATGTCGCCAGCCACTGTCGTGTCTGTCGCAGAATTATATTCATTATAAGCAGGCTTTTCATTTCCAATCATAAAAATTATTTTAGGTGCGCTATAAGTATTATTTAAATAATGCAGATTAGCGGTTAAGATGCGTTCTCCATTTGGATAATTTTGGCTATAAAATTTTGCGACCCAATAACTGTTATTGGTTGAATCAATTTTTGTTGCTAGTATTTTTTTTCAATAATACTGTTGTCAGAACTGCTTAAAACAAACTCGCATCTTGATTCATACAAAAACGGAATAATTATATTTGCTCCAGCCTTTAATGTTGTTTTTCCTAAAACCATTAATCCTTCTTGCGGAATTATGATTTTAAAATTAAAGCTTTGACCTTCTGACAAATTTGTTAAGTTAGTTATTTAAGCAAATAAAAAAGTTGCTGGAAATGATAAAAAAGAAAAAACTAAAATAATAATTAAAAAAGAAATCATTTTTTTAAAAAATTTCACATCATAAATAATAATACTTAAAAAATTAATTAACAATTTTGTTATACTACAAAAAATAAAAAAATAAACTGTTTTTTTGATAAGTTATTTAATTATATTTTAATTATTTGATATTAAAAATAATGCGGATTAGTAAAAAAATTTGACAAACTTTTTTTTTGTTTTAAAATAAAAATTAGTTTAAAAATATTTTTTTGAATATAAAAAATTGATTTGGATTTTAACATATATTTTTACATTGTGTTTTTATGATTAACATAGAAAATTTAACAAAAAAATATCAAGATAAAAAGGTTTTAGATAATATTTCTTTTAATATAAAAAAAGGAGAAATTTTAGGTTTTCTCGGGCCGAATGGAGCAGGTAAAACAACAACTTTAAAAATCATCACAGGTTTTATAGCGCCGACAAAAGGAAAGGTAAAAGTAGGCGGAATTAATTTATCAAAAGATTCATTAAGTATTAGAAAAAAAATAGGATATTTAGCTGAAAATAATCCATTATATGAAGATATGAAAGTTTATGAATTTTTATATTTCATCGCTAATCTAAAAGGCATTAAAAAAGAAAGGATTGTCAGCAAAATCAGAAAAATAAATAAAACTTGCGGATTAGAAAAAGTTATAAGCAGAACTATTAATGAACTTTCAAAAGGATACAGGCAAAGAGTCGGCTTGGCGCAGGCAATGATTAATGATCCTGAAATTTTAATTCTTGATGAGCCAACAAGCGGGCTTGACCCAAACCAAATAGTTGAGATTAGAGAATTAATAAAAAAAATAGGGAAAGAAAAGACAGTTATATTTTCTACTCATATTTTGAACGAAGTGCAGGCTGTTTGCGACAGAATAATTATTATACATAACGGAAAGATTGTCGCGTCAGGCACTCCTGATGAATTATTAAAATCAGCTGGCTCTGAAAAAAATATTTATGTAAAAATTAAAGGGACAAGAGACGAAGTTTTGAGCAGATTAAAAAAATTAGAAAACGCTAAATCTGTTAAAATAAAAGATAAAGAATCAGACAATATTTATGGGTATGAAATCAAATCAGACAAAGGAATTGACTTAAGAGAGAAGTTGTCAGCGGAAGTTATGCGTAATAATTGGAGCATTTTGGAATTTAGAAAAGAGGAAAAAGGATTAGAAGATGTGTTTAGAAAATTAACAAATTAGTTTTTTATGAATAATATTTACACAATTTTTCGGAAAGAAATAGCAAGTTATTTTAACAGTCCGATTGCTTATATTTTTATCGCAGTATTTTTGATTTCATCAGTTTGGCTGTTTTTCCAAAATTTCTTTTTGGCTGGGCAGGCAAGTATGAGGGGATATTTTTATTTTCTGCCTTGGATATTTCTTTTTTTGGCTCCAGCAATTTCTATGCGAAGTTTTGCCGAAGAAAAAAGAAACGGGACATTAGAATTGTTGCTTACTTTACCAATAAAAGATTGGGAGGTTGTGTTAGGAAAATTTTTATCAAATGTAGTTTTTGTTACGGTTACAATTTTGTTGTCAATTTCTATTCCTATTAGCATAAGCAGCTTAGGCGAGATGGACATGGGATTGATTGTTGGCGGATATTTAGGAGCGATTTTATTGGCAAGCAGTTATCTTGCTTTGGGGCTTTTTGTTTCTTCGTTTACCAAAAATCAAATTGTGGCTTTTATTATCGCAATTGCTGGTTTATTTTTTCTGTTTATTTTAGGTTCAGGATTTGTTTTAAATGTTGTCCCAGCTTTTTTAGTTCCTATTTTTAGTTTTTTAGGATTGGGGACTCATTTTAATAATATTATTAAAGGAGTTGTCGACACTCGGGATTTAGTCTATTATTTTTCTTTTATATTCTTATTTTTATGGCTTACGGTAAGAAGCATAGAAAGCAGAAATTGGAAATAATTTTATGAATTTAAATCGCAAAATTAAAAATCAAGCAAATTTAATAACAACAACCTTGATTATTGTTGGAATCTTAGCAGTTGTTAATTTTTTAAGTTATCAAATTTTTTATAGGTTTGATCTTACTGAAGGCAAAGATTATAGTATTTCCTCAACAACTAAAAATTCTTTGAAATCTTTAGACGATGTTGTGTCTATTAAGCTTTATTTTTCCAAAGAATTGCCGTCAGAATATATGAATTTAAAACAGGATATAAAAGATATTTTAGATGAATATAAAAGCTATTCAGGAGGAAAAATAAAAATAGAAGAAATAAATCCGGGCGACAGCGAAGAAGAACAGCAAAAAATTCAGATGCTGGGCATTCCAAAACTTCGTTTTAATGTTGTAGAAAATGACAAGTATCAAACTTTAGGCGGTTATTTGGGGATGGTAATTTATTTTGAAGACAAAAAAGAGGTTATTCCTGTTGTAAGTAGCAGTAAAAATTTGGAGTATGAAATTACTATGGCAATTAAAAAATTAACACTGGACAAAATTCCTGTGATAGGATTTACTGTTGGCAACGGTGAAGTCAGTTTAAATGACGAGTTAACAATTATTGGAAAAGAATTAAAAAAACAGTATGGTATAACAGCCGTTGATTTATCTGACGGAAATTTAATTAGCGACAATATTGACACTTTGATTATTCTCGGACCGACTGCTGAAATCAATGAAAGATCAAAATATGTAATTGATCAATTTTTAATGAGAAGCGGCAGTTTATTGATTGCGCAGGATAGTGTTGTTGTTGACCAGCAAATGGCGGTTTCTCAAAACAGAACAGGATTAAATGACATTTTAAATTTTTATGGCTTAAAAATAAATGATAATTTGATATTAGACGGCGCGTCTAATGAAATAGTAAGTTTTTCAACAGGAGGATTTTTCCCGTCTCTTGTGAATTATCCTTTTTGGCCAAAAATTTTAAAAGAGAATTTTGACAAAAGCAATCCTGCCACAGCGAACTTGGAAACAGCATTTTTTCCATGGGCAAGCTCTGTTGACGTTTTGCCAGAAAAAATAGGAGACAATAAAATTTTAGAATTAGTTAAAACAACGGATGAAAGCTGGGCAGTTAGCGAAAATATTAACTTGGATCCTTTCCAAAAATTTGCTCCTCAACCAATGGGACAGCAAACTTTAGCCACAAGTATTTTTGGCAAATTTGAAAGTTTTTATAAAGATAAGGATATTCCTAAAAAAGAAAACGAAGAGTCTGACAGTGATGGCAAGGAAGAATTTGTTTCTTCTGTTGACAGCGCGCGTATAACAGTTATTGGAGACGCTGATTTTGTAAAAGACAACTTTTTATCAAGAAATATGAATAATTTGATTTTTTTCCAAAATGTTATTGACTCTTTAACTCTTGATCCTGATTTAATAAATATTCGTTCAAAAGGCGTAACAAGCCGTCCAATAGAAGAAGTGAGTGAAGCAAAAAAAATGTCAATAAAATATTTTAATATCTTTGGAGTAACAGTTTTAGTAATTGTTTTAGGAATAATAAAATATAATTTGAGAAAAAGAAGAAGGTTTGTAGAAGAAGACGAAGAATAATAAATTAAATATATGCAAATAAAACGAACTTACATATTAGGAATTATTTTTATTTTGCTTTTAGGAACGGCTTATTTTGTTAAAACAGCTCCTTGGGCAAATCATAAAGAAACAAGCAGTAATTTTTTTGTATTTGATAAAAATGTTGTTGATAAAATAGAAATCGTTAGTGAAGTAAACAGCTCGATTTTAGAAAAACAAAATGATTTATGGGTTGTTGCTTCAGCTAATAATTTTAAAGCTGACCAAACAACGGTTGAATCAATGTTAAAAACAGTTTTGGAAATAAAAATTGGGACTTTAATTTCAGATAATGCTGACAAGCAATCTATTTATGAGGTTGGTGAAAAAAAAGGCATAGCTGTTAAAATTTTCAGCAATGATAAAAATTTCGCTGATTTTGTAATAGGGAAAAACGGTCCTTCATATAATACTAATTATTTCAGGATTGCGGGGAATAATAAAGTTTATTTGTCAGATGTTAGTATGAGAATAGATTTTAGCCGTCCTGATTATCGCGATATGCGAATTTTAACATTAAATCAAGCAAATATTAGCAAAATAGAATTTGATTATCAAAGCAAAGCAAAAAATGTTGTTATAGAAAAAGAGAATGAAGGATGGAAAATTGTTTCTTCTGAAAAAATATGCAAACAAGAAATTGTTGATGAAATTTTAAGTATAATCAGTAATTTGAACGCTCAAGATATTGTGGAAGACGAAGAAAAAGAAAAAATTAGTTTAGACAAGCCAGAATTAAAGTTATCAATTTTTCAAGGTGATGATAAAAAAGTTTTATTAATTAATTCTGTTGAGCAGGAAGAAAATGAAGGTAAAAAATATTATTTAGTTTTAGAAGGCAATGAAATAATTTATTCTGTTAGTGGATATTTAGGAGAAAAATTAATGAAACAGAAAAAAGATTTTGTAGAATAAAAATATTAATTTAGTATGGATTAGTTTTAAACCTATCCATCTATCTGCTAAATTATAAAAATAAGGCATAAGCCTTGTTTTTTTGTCGCATAAAAAAAGGGTTGGCAGTTGTATAATTAAAATAATTATTTTAGATAAAAAAATTGATGAGATATTTTGTTAGTTGCACAATCTAACAAAAGAGGAAAATAAAATAATTGATAATAATTTATTGGTTAATATGTTTTAAATATTTATAGAAATATAATAAAAAAAATAGAGGACGAATGATTTTTTAGATAATAAAAAAAATCCTTTAAAAGGGCTTTCCCAACCACGTTCTTATGTTGGATGTCCTAGCCACGCCGCTGTTCGGCGACAGTTCGGAATATAGGTTTTTGTATTTTTAGTATAACAAATTTATATATTTTGTTAAAAAGTTATTAATAGGTTAAAATATAGCATTATATTAAATTGATAGAAAAAAAACAAAATTCGGCGCGGGATATATGGACGATAAACAAATAATTTATTGCTGTCCTCTGTGGAGAAACTGTGGCGCGATAAATAAAATTATATTATAATAAAGGCATTTATAGATGCCTCTATAGAGGCCTCTATAGAGGCATCTAAAAATAATTTTTATTTATGAAAAATATTATTAGAAAATTGGTCAGAAATAGCTCTTATAGCTATTCTCTGAATATTCCCAAAGAAATTGTGGATAAATATGGCTGGAGAGCTAAACAAAAATTAGTTATTAAAGACAAGGGAAGGGGATTGTTGGAAGTGAGGGATTGGAAAAGGAGATAAAAAAATGCAAATAGAAAAAATATTGCAATATGATTTCTACAATATAGCGGATTGACTAGTTGATTTTTAATTTATATAATTGTAATATAATTTATCTAATCATTAAGTTTAAAAAAATATGAAGAAGATTTTTTTATTTTTATTTTTGGCGTTTTTAATTTCTGGGTGTTCAAATAATCAAACGAAAAAATTAGATGCTGTAAATAAAAATATAACTAAAAATTTAAATATTAATAATATGAATTCAACAAATATTATTGAAAAACAACAAACAACAATTCAAGATGATTTTAAGGATTTAGCGTCAGAATATAATCAAGCGATTATTAAAACAAATTTTGGGGATGTAAAAATTGAATTTTATTCTGATGATTCACCTGAAACAGTTAATAATTTTTTAAATTTAGCTGAAATTAGATTTTATGATAACACAAAATTTCATCGCGTAATAAAAGATTTTATGATACAGGGCGGAGATCCAAACAGCAAAGACGATGATTGGTCTAATGACGGAACAGGCGGACCAGGATATAAATTTGCTGATGAATTTAACAGCCATAAATTAGTAAAAGGAAGCCTGGCAATGGCAAATTCAGGTCCGAACACAAACGGCTCGCAATTTTTTATTGTTACAAAAGAAGCAACTCCTTGGTTAGACGGGATGCATACTAATTTTGGTTATGTAATTGAAGGCATAGATATTGTAGAAAAAATAGAAGAAGTGGAAATTAATAATCGCGACCATCCGCTTAAAGATGTTATTGTTAAAAGCATAGAATTAATAAAAAAATAAAATAAAATATGTCTGAGAATATATCAAGGAAAAAACTTTATTTAGTTGTTTTTTTAACAGGAGCTATTGTTATGATTTTAGAATTAATAGGATCTAGAATTTTGGCTCCAATTTTTGGAACATCTATTTTTGTGTGGACGAGTTTAATAGGAATCATATTGGGCGCGATGAGCTTAGGATATTATTACGGCGGAAAGATCGCGGACAAAAATCCAAATTTGAAATTTTTTTCTTCCATTATTCTTTTTTCAGGATGTCTTGTATTTTTGATTTTAATTATTAAAGATTTTGTGTTGTATTCAGGCCTGTTTTTAGGGATAAGGACAGGAACTGTTGTTTCAGCAACAATTTTATTTGCTTTGCCAGCTATGTTTTTGGGAGCTGTTTCGCCTTATGCCGTGAGGCTGTCAATGAAAGCCGTGGAAAGTTCAGGCCATACAGTGGGAAATTTATACGCTGTTTCAACTTTTGGAAGCATTGTCGGCACTTTTTTAGCTGGTTTTTATTTAATTCCGAGATTTGGAAGCGCAACAATTTTGTATGGAATAGCAATAGCGTTATTTTTTATATCAGCGCTTGTTTATTTAGAAAAAAAATTCGCGATAAGAACAATATTTATTTTATTGTTTCTTGTTATTGTTTCTTTTAGCGCGAGCGCGATGAGCAATAGTAATTTTATTGTTGATAAAGATAGCGCTTATAATCATATTAGAGTTTATGACACAGAAGACGAACACGGACGCGTTATAAGGATTATGTCTGTTGAAAATTTTTTTGATTCAGGAATGTTTTTAGATTCTGACGAGTTGGCTTTTGAATATTCTAAATTTTTTAGATTAGGGGGCATTTTTAACAAGGAAATAAAAAAAGCTGTTATTTTTGGAGGCGCCGCTTATTCAATCCCGAAAGATTTTTTATCAAAAAATAAAAATGCCACAATAGATGTAGTTGAAATTGATCCAATGACAACTGAAATAGCAAAAAAATATTTTAGGCTTAAAGATAACTACCGTTTAAATATTTACCATCAGGACGCGAGAATATTTTTGAATAAAACAGACAAAAATAAATATGATATTGTTTATAATGACGCTTTTAGCTCTGCTTGCGCTGTTCCATTTCATTTGACAACAAGAGAAGCAATAGAAAAAATTTATAATATTCTTAATGATGATGGAGTATATGTTATAAATTTGATATCAGCGATAACCGGCGATTATTCGGATTTTTTTAGAGCAGAATATAAAACAATAAAAGAAAAATTTAAAAATGTATATGTTTTTCCAATAGAAGAATATAGCCAGAATTTTTTAAAGACGCACCAGAATATTGTTATTATAGCTAGCAAAAGAAATATTAATATTAATGATCTTATGGAAAAGGCAAAAGATAAGGAAACAAAAAAAATGCTTAAGCATTACTGGACATATAAGATAAAAATTGATAATATTAGAACATTGACTGATGATTTTGCGCCTGTTAATTATTATGCCGTTAAATATTGCAATTAAAATTAATTTAGTTATTTATATGAAAAAAACAAAAAATTTATTTTTAACAACCATACTTATTTTTTCTTTTCTGTTTGTTTGTTTTTTGCCGACAAATTTCAGCTCTGCCGAGGTTGATGACAAAGATGTGGTGCTTGCCATTTATTTCACTGGAATTGGGTGTTCGCATTGCGCTAAAGTTGATCCAATAATTTTTGAACAATCTTTGACTGAGAGGGATAATTTTGCTGTTATTGAATATGAAATTTATCAAGATAGAAATAACGCGCCTTTGTTTGACCAATGTTGCGACAATCTTGATTTGCCTGCTTGCAGACCGTTTGGTCCGACTCCTTGTAAGGGAATTCCTTTGATTTCATTTTCTAATGAACATAGCAATATTTTGACAGGCGATAAAATTATTTTAAAAGAATTGGATAACAAGCTATCAACAATCAGAAATAATCATTGTTCTTTGTTGGGCGACACGATAAATTTTTCTGATTTGGATTTTAACAATCTTCCAGGCAGCCCGAAAATTTGGATGCACAGTAAAATTTTAATCAGAAATTCAGACACAAATTTTAATAGCGCGATATTAAAAGATTTATTATTAGCGGATAATGTTGAAAATGTTTTGCGAAATAAAAAATATAATAAAGTTGAGCCACGAGCAGTCTCATTCTCTGGCGGAAAAACAAAATTTGACAACGCGATAAGTTTAGGTGGATGGATTTTTCAGTGGAATGGAAATAGCATAGATGGAGCAATCAGTGAAAATCAAAACAATAATTATCAAGCAAAAGAAATAAAAAACGAGCTTACTATTTTTAAAATTATTTCATTAGCGTTAGTTGACGCGATAAATCCTTGCGCTTTAGCGGCAATGCTTTTAATGTTAACCGCAATTTTGGCTTATAATCCTAAAAACAGAAAAAATATAATTTTAGCCGGCTTAGCTTTTGTTTTTTCTATTTTCGTAATGTATTTTTTATATGGATTGATTATAATTAAATTTTTTCAAATAATTCAATCCTTGACTGAAATCAGAATTTGGGTTTATAAATTTTTAGGATTAGCGGCAATTATTTTAGGTGTTTTAAATATTAAAGATTTTTTTGGTTATAAGCCCGGAACATTAGGGACAGAGATGCCGATATTTATGCGTCCAAAATTCAAAAAAATAATCTCTGGAATTACTTCACCTAAGGGAGCTTTTGGTGTTGGAATTTTTGTTACTTTGTTTTTATTGCCTTGCACAATCGGACCTTATATTATTGCTGGAGGAATGTTGTCTATGATGGATATTTTTAAGACTATTTTGCCTTTGCTTTTATATAATTTTATTTTTATTCTTCCTATGCTTGCGATAATAGGTTTTGTTTATTTAGGTTTTAAAAATGTAAAAGATGTTGACGATTGGAAAGAAAAAAATATTCATAAATTGCATTTAGTCGCGGGCTTGATTATGTTTGGGTTGGGAGTTTCTATGGTTATTGGTTTGGTTTAAATATTAGATATTTTTTATAATTTGTATATTTGTTAAATGTCATATATTTTTAGTCTTGACATTTTTTTTATTATTTTTATAATTAAAACATACTGATTAGCACTCACAATATTAAAGTGCTAAATTTAATTAATTTAGTCTTATAAAATATATAATAGAAATAGAGAAAAATTCTGTTTATATTTTATAGCAAAACCATTTTTATGAGTATAAAACCATTGGGCGATAATGTTATTATAAAAGCAATCGCCAAAGACGAAAAAACAAAATCAGGGATTGTTTTGCCTGAAACAATTGATAAAGAAAAGCCTGAGGAGGGCGAAGTCATTGCGATAGGTCCCGGCAAAATGCTGGATAATGGCAACAGATCTGTTGTCGGAGTAAAAGAGGGGGATACAGTTTTATTTAAAAAATATAGCCCAGACGAAATAAAAGCTGACGGAAAAAATCTGTTGGTTATATCAGAAAGCGATATCATCGCAATAATTAAATAATTTAATTTTGAATGATACGAATTAATATACAAATATTGTAAATTTAAGTATAAAAAATATATTTAATATTTGCGGCATTCGCATATAATTCGCGGCATTCGCATTATAATTTATGGCTAAACAAATTTTATTTGATGAAAAAGCAAGAACTGCTTTAAAAAAAGGAGTTGATCAGCTTGCTGATACGGTAAAAGTAACGCTTGGACCAAAGGGTAGAAATGTTGTTTTGGATAAAGGGTTTGGATCTCCAACAATTACTAAAGATGGCGTAACAGTCGCGAAAGAGATTGAGCTTGAAAACAAGTTTGAAAATATTGGAGCGGAAATAGTAAAAGAAGCAGCGTCTAAAACAAATGATGTTGCTGGAGACGGGACAACAACAGCGACAATTTTAGCTCAGTCAATGATTAATGAGGGGCTTAAACTAGTGTCAGCTGGAGTTAGTCCGATTGATATTAAAAAATCAATTCAAAAAAGCGTTAAAGATGTTGTAAAAAATTTAAAATCAATGAGCAAACAGATATCTTCAAAAGAAGAAATCGCACAGGTTGCGTCTATATCAGCAAATGACAAAGAGATAGGCGATATTATCGCGGAGGCAATGGAATCAGTTGGGAAAGATGGGGTAATTACTGTTGAAGAAGGACAGTCTTTTGGAGTTAATAAAGAAGTTGTTGAGGGAATGCAATTTGACAATGGATATATTTCTCCTTATATGATTACTGATACAGATAAAATGAAAGCTGAATTTGATGATCCAAATATTTTAATTACTGATAAAAAGATTTCATCTTTACAGGAAATTTTGCCTCTTTTAGAAAAGCTGGCGCAGGCAGGGAAAAAAGATTTAGTGATTATCGCTGATGATATTGAAGGCGAAGCATTAGCAACTTTTGTGGTTAATAAATTAAGAGGAGCTTTTAATGTTTTAGCGATTAAATCTCCTGGATTTGGCGACAGAAAAAAAGAAATGTTAGAAGACATCGCTGTTTTGACTGGCGGAAAAGTTATTTCTGAAGAAGTTGGATTAAAATTAGAAAATACAGAAATTAAAGATTTGGGTCGAGCGCGAAAAGTTGTTTCCACAAAAGAAAACAGTACTGTTGTTGAAGGAAAAGGCAATGAAGAAAAAATCAGGGATAGAGTAGAGCAAATTAAAAAAATGATAGAAAATAGCGACAGTGATTTTGACAAGGAAAAACTGCAAGAACGGTTGGCAAAACTTTCAGGCGGAGTCGCGGTAATTAAAGTTGGCGCGGCAACAGAAACAGAAATGAAAGAAAAAAAATACCGCATTGAAGACGCGTTGTCAGCCACAAAAGCCGCTGTTGAAGAAGGTGTTGTTTCTGGCGGAGGAATTGCTTTCATAAAAAGCGTTTCAAAAAATAAAGAAAATGACAAAACAATTGGAGATAAAATAGTTTATAACGCTCTGCTTGAACCTATGCGCCAAATCGCGTTTAACGCTGGAAAAGACGGTTCTTATATTTTTCATGAAGTATTAAGAAATCAAAAAGAAAAAGACAATAAAGATATTGGTTATAA
This sequence comes from Patescibacteria group bacterium, assembly GCA_034660655.1. Classification (NCBI taxonomy): domain Bacteria; species Patescibacteria group bacterium. The sequence goes on from JAYEJU010000021.1 coordinate 18,018, forward strand.
CGCGTCTTCTGATAAATTTGAAGATATGATGAGCGCCGGAATTGTTGATCCGACAAAAGTAGCAAGAAGCGCTTTACAAAACGCGACTTCAGCCGCAGTTATGTTTTTAACAATTGAAGCCGTTGTCACTGATAAGCCTGAAGAAAAAAGCGAAGGCGGAGGAATGCCAGCTGGAATGGGCGGAGGAATGCCGGGAATGGGCGGCGGAATGCCAATGATGTAAAAAATTTGTAAAATTTTTAAATAAAAAAGTGGGATTAAACTCCCGCTTTTTATTTTTGACATTGATTTTTTTAAAAAATACGCACCATTTTTTTATTTTATTATACAAAAAATTCAACCTACCCACAATTGCAATCTATTTTTATTTTTGTTATCATCAAAATATGTCATCAATAAAAAAACAAAAAGGAAGATAGATAAAATTAGTTTAGATGGTAAAAAAATAAAAAAAGAGAGCAATTTTTACTATTGTGGGAAAGTTGCTTTCTCTCATTTTTTTTATCAAATATTTTACACTATTTTTATAAAAAGAATAAAAATAATTTGTAAATATTCAACAATATTTTTTATTTATATTTTAACCAAAAAAATTATGAAAATCACATTTACAAAATCATTAATTCTAAGTTTTCTTATCATTTTTTTCGCAAATATTTATGAAATTATAAATACTATCCCGCCTGATGGAAGATGGAAAGTTCAAATACCCATAACAAGTATTTTTATGATTATATATTCAATTTTATTTGTTATCATTAATAAAAAATTGCTTAAAAATCCAAAAAATTATTATTTTATGTTGTTATTCAGCGCGATATTGTCAATAGTGTTTATTAATTTTGCCCATGAATTACAAATAAAATTTCAAGACGCTACAGCGTTTTATGTAATGCAATATATCCCTACTCTTCAATATATAATTATATTAGGATTGGGACTTATTTTGTATATTCCTATGATAATATTTTTAGAAAAAAAATTAAATAAAGAATAGAATATAAAAATGAAGTTAATAGATGTAGTAAAAAAATTTTTATTTTTGTTTGGTTTATCTATTTGTTTGTTTGTCGCTGTTTTTATTTTTACAGGGATAGATGAAATTTGGAATAATGGCAAAATTTGGATATATGGATTAGGGATGGCTGGATTTTTATTTACGCTTGGAATATCAAGTATTATTATTTCAATAAGCCAAAAAAAACAGGCGCCAAAATTTCTTCTTTATTTATTATTACTGTTTTTTATATTGATTATTATAGGATTTTTTAATTCTTAATTTACTTAATTAATTTTTGAATAAAAATAATTATAAATATATGGAACAAATATTAAATGAAATTTTAGACGCCGTAAAAATGAAAATGGAAAACCAAGGCGATTATTCTCGTGAAGCCTACAAAGGATTTATTGACGAAGCTATTGATGATTTTATAAAAAAAGGAGTGCTGACCGATGCTGACAACACAGAAATGATGATAGATAAACTTATGTCGCAATATAAAGATGTTTTGAACAGGGTCTGCTGACGAGAGCACTTTCGTTAGTGCAATTTTCAGATTTTGAGACAAATTTTTCAAATAATTTTTTTAGCCTACCCATAGGTAAGGTAAAAAAATTTAGGGAAAATTTGACCGAAATATGGAAATTGCAGTAGAAATGGCTCTCGTTAGCAGACCCCCAAATGACAGAAGAATAATATTTAAAATATAAAAAATAAATTTATTATTTTATATTGTTATTTTTTTAAAAAAATAACAAAAACCGTTGAAAAATATTCAACGATTTTTTGTCTACAATGAGAATAATTAATTGTTGTAAAATGAATGCGACCGCGTCAATTTTACAACAATCGATAAATTTTTTAATTTTTATTTCATCTGTTTTTTTAGATAATCAACATAAGGATTTGGCGACGGATCTAAATTATTCAACATTGCCAAATAAAAACTCGCATAGCTCCCCAAGACAAGAAATTCCATAGATTGTTGTAATTTAGTTTTTGACGCTAATTTATATTCAATAAAATAAATTTTATTTTGCTTTAAAATTTTTTGTGTTATTTTATATCTAAGCTGATTTCGTTTGTGATATAAATTAGAATTGAAAAATAGAAATATCAAATTTTTGCTATTGGTTTTTGGATTTTTTAGCCCTTCTAAAAGATGATGGTTAATTTCCGGAATTTCCATAAATGTTGAAAAATTTTTAGGTCCTTCGTTTATCTGATTTCTAAAAGCGCGGCAGTTTCCAGTTAAAAATTCAGATCCGATAATAATAGGAATTTTATTTAGCATTGCTTTTGCTATTTTTATTGCCTGATTATTTGTTTTTTGCAAAGCGAATTTTTTATTAAAAATTTTTATTGTTTTTATATTTTTTTCCAATTCACTTTTTGAGATTTTAATTAAACCAACTTTCTGAAATAACAACAGCTGGGCAAAAATAGAATATCCCAAAGCCATTCGCGGCGTATTACAGCTGTTATGTTTTGGATTAAAAATATAAGACGGGATATTGTATTTTTTAGCCAAGCCTGCCAATTTTCCGCCTGAGGCAATAATAAAAATTTTCGCTTTTTGTTTTTTTGCCTGATTAAAACATGAAATTGTTTCTTCTGTATTTCCTGAATAGCTGGATATCACGCACAAACTATTTTTATTCAGACAAGCTGGCAACTTGTAGTTATTAACAATTTCCATTGGAATTTTAAGCTCTTCTAAAAAAACAGATTTTATAATGCGCGCTCCAAGGGCTGAACCTCCCATTCCGCTTACAATAATATTGTCTGATTTTTTGTAATATGATGGAATATTTATTTTTTTCATTTCATCAACAACCTGACCGCATTGCAAATCTAATTCTTGAATAGAATTATAAAGATTTTTTTTATCAAGTTTTTTAATTGTTTTTAAATTGATTGGCATATTTTTTTGTCATTCCGTGCTTGACACGGAATCTGCTTTATAAATTTAGAGATTCTGAATCAAGTTTAGAATGACAATTTTATAATTTAATAATTCAAAATAATTCGGATTATTTTTTCGTGGCATTCCTGCCTGCCGGCAGGCAGGCGGATATAATTCGTAGATTCGGATTATATATTTATTTCTTCGCGATTGTTATAATATTCCCGCCTTGAAAACGACCTACTTTTTTGCCGTTCTTGCTGTAATAAGAATTTAAAATTTTAAAACCGCTTTCTTTTGTTAATTTGTCCAGTTCTTTTTTTTCAAAAGCGTAATAATAAAGAGGGCTTGATTTTTCTCCGGCTTTCCATTCAGTCATTATGTCTTTTATTTTAAATTCTTTTTTATCTATACCGTATTTTTCTTTCCACTTTTTAGATGAAATTTTTAATTTTTTAAAATTATAACAGAATATATTTTTTTTAAAATTAAAATTCCAAAGATTCCAATTTGTCATTAAAAGAATTCCGCCGGGTTTTAATGTTTGATATAATTTTGATAAAGCCTTTTTTTGCGCTTCTCTGCTCGGAATGTGATTTATAATGGCAATGGCAAAAATAGCGTCAAACTGATTTTTCGCGAACGGCATATTATCAATATCAGATACGGCAAATTGAATATTTGATGAAAAATGCTTATAACGATTACGCGCTATGTCAATCAATTTTTCGCAATAATCTATTCCAAAATATTCAATATTTTTATTTTCTAATTCTTCAAATATGCGTCCGTTACCACAACCAACATCCAGCACTTTATAATCATTGCGTATATATTTCGCCAAATTTTTCAAATCTTTCCAAATATAATTTCTGGTAACAGAAAAATGCTCAGCGATTTCTTCATAACTGTCTTTATTTAACTCAATAATTTTTTCAACAATTTGTTTATCCATAAATTTATTATTCTCAAATACCTTACAATTATTATAAAAAATAGTTTCCAACAGCAAATTTAAACTGTTCAATAAACAACTCTTTAAAAAATCTTGCGCTATTTTGCTCATAAAAAATGATTGTTGCTTTTTTGTAATCTGCTTCATCAATGCTTCTATAAGAAAGAGGACAAATATTATTAGCTAAAAGTATAGCATTACTCAAAAGCCGAGCAGTTCTTTTGTTGCCGTCTTCAAACATTTGGATATAAGAAACTATTAGCACTGAAACAAGCGCCTTGGAAAACGGATCTCTTAATTTATTTATAACTTTAACAAATTTTTCTACAGCTTCAATAATTTGATGCTGATTACCTAACGGTTTGTATCTTGTGCCGACTATGCCCACAGGAATGCTTCTTAACCCATCTTGAATATCTAAATTTTGTACAATTAATTTATGTATATTTTCAATTTTATGCAAGGTAATTTTTTTAAAATTGTTTCTTTCATCAATAACATAATCCAAAGCTTTTTTATGATTAAGAATCATTATTGCTTCTTCTTTGCTTTTGCCCTTTGCTTCTTTATTCTGCTTTATTAGAATCTCCGTATCAATTAAAGAATAGGTGTTTCCTTCAAGCCGTGAAGATTTCCAGCTTAATTCAATAGTTAACCTCTCAAATTCTTTTTTAAGAATAACTGAAGAAAGTTTTTTAATTCTTTCTTGATAATTATTATTCAACTTTTCCAGCTCTGCCAGTTCTTCTGAAATAAAAATTTCTTTTAAATTTTTAAATATGTCAAAATTAAAATTCTCAAAAGCAATTTCTCTTTTGTCGGTAGATTGCTTAAAATATTCTTCAGTGTCAAAATAAGCAAGCAAGTCGCCTGGCGAAAATTCTTGATAATAAATATTTCTGCCTTTTCCATATTTTTGAATTAAGCTATTTTCCAAAAGTTTATTAATATTCCGCACTATTGTTACTCTGGAAACAGAACCAAAATTTTTTTCCAAATATTTTTTAATTTCTTGATTATTCGCTTTTTTGTATTTTCTGATAAAATTTAAAATATTTAATTGTCTTTTAGTTAATTTTTGCATAATTTAATTGTATCATTAATTTTAATTAATTATATCATTTTACAATAACAAATGCAACAATTAATTTTCGCAATCAATTTTCAAAATATTCAATATTTTTATTTTCCAATTATTCAAACATTGTATTAGTCCACCTCATTCTGGACAAAAAGTTATTTTTAATTTGTTTATATTTTTTAATGAAGTTTAAAACATCTTGAAACTGTTGGCAAAATATTTTTTTTGTATTATCATTATTGATATGAATAATCTTCCAAATAAGTCTAAAAAATTTAATATCGCGCATATAACTTCGCAAATTGCGCCTTTTTCAAAAACAGGAGGAATGGCTGATGTTGTAAACGCGCTTTCTAAAAAGCAATCTTATTTTAAACATAATGTAATGATATTCAGCCCCTATTATGGTTTTATTAGAAAAAAAGATTTTGAAAGAGAGACAATCGCTAAAAATTTGCAGGCTAGACTAGGAGAAAAAAAATATAGTTTTGCTGTTAAAAAGGTAAAAATTTTTGATAATGCCAATATTTATTTTATTTGCAATGATAAAATGTTTGGAACTCATAAGATTTACGGAACTGATTTTGACGGTTTGCGTTTTTATTTTTTTGAACTGGCTGTTTTGCAATTTTTGCGGCATAAAAAAATGGCTCCTCATATTATTCATTGCCATGATTGGCATGCTGGATTAATTCCTAATTTGATTAGAAAATCAAAATTTTTTGCCAAAACAGCCACGGTTTTTACAATTCATAATTTGGTTTTTCAAGGGGCTAAAAATTGGTGGGAAACGCCGACGAAAAAGAAAGACAGTGGCAGGGGGGCAATAACAACCGATAAAAAAAAGATAGAATATTTGAATTTTACCAAAAGGGGAATTTTATATTCTGATGTTATTAATACTGTTTCTGAACGCCACGCGAAAGAAATATTAACTTCTAAATACGGGCAAGGATTGGAAAAATTATTAAAAAAGCGGAAAGACGATGTTTATGGAATTATTAACGGCATTGATTATAAAGTGCATAATCCTAAAATTGACAAATATATTTATCGCAAATATGATTGGGATACGCTACGGCATAAAAAGATTAATAAATTAGCTTTGCAAAAAGAATTAAAATTAAAAGAATCAGAAGAAATACCTTTAATCGGTTTTTCAAATCGTTTAAGCGAACAAAAAGGAATTATTTTATTGCAAAAAGTAATGGATACTTTATTAAAGTTAGATTTGCAGTTTGTTATTGTGGGAGATCGTGGTGGGACAAAAGAGTATATTAATTTTTTTAAAAAAGTCGCGAGAAAACATCATGATAAGTTGGCAATTTATTTAAAAAGCCGTTTTCCAGAATATATGGAAAGCAAGATGTTTGCGGCAAGCGATATGTTTTTAATGCCTTCGCGTTTTGAACCATGCGGAATTTCGCAAATGAAAAGTTTGCGATATGGCAGTATTCCAATAGTGCATAAAACTGGCGGGCTTTCTGATACGATTGAAAATTTTAATCCCAGAACGAGGCATGGAAATGGATTTGTTTTTGATTTTTATAATGAGCAGGAATTTTTATCAGCCATTATAAGAGCTTTGGAAAATTATAAATATCCGAGCTGTTGGGAATATTTGACATGGAGGAGCATGAAATTGTCTTTTTCATGGGAATTGCCAGCTAAAAAATATTTGCAACTTTATAAAATAGCAATTAAAAAAAGAAATGATAAAGATTTTTAATTATGAAATGGATAAATTTTTTACATTTTTATCAGCCACCAGGCACAGATAAAAACACAATTAGGGAGGTTGTTAAAAATAGCTATTCTTTTATAATTAAGATTTTAAAAGAAAATAGAAAAGCGAAAATAACTGTTAATATAAACGCTTCACTTTTGGAATGCTTGAATGAATTCGGCTACAATGGCTTGATTGAAGAAATAGAAAAACTTGCTTTAAAAGAAAAAATAGAGTTGGCAATAAGTGCGGCTTATCATCCTATTTTGGCGTTGATCCCTTTTGAAGAATCAATAAGACAGATAAAAATTAGCCAAAGAGCGAGCAAAAAATTTTTTCAACGAATTAAAATAAAAGGATTTTTTTTTCCAGAAATGGTTTACGACAAAAGAGTAGCTATTTATTTAAAAAAAATCGGGATTAAATGGATTATGTTAGATGAGCTGGCATATAACGGAAAATTTAATAAAGTTGACTATACAAAAAAATATATTGATAAAAATTCAGGATTGCAAATAATTTTTAGAAATAGAAAATATTCTAAAGATTACCCGCCAAAAATTATTTTGGATTTGCTAAAAAAAGAAAAAGATTTTTCTAAAATTATTGTGAGCGGGACAGACGCCGAACTTTACGGAGATCGGCACATTGATTATTCAGGAGATTTTTATTATGCGATTAGGGATAAGGAAGTAAAATCAATAACAGTGAGCGATTTTTTAACAGATTTAAAAGAAAAAGAAATCATAAATCCAAAAATTATTTCTTGGGACGGTTCTGAAACAATGTTAGAAAAAAAACAAGCTCTTTATTTTTGGAATAATCCAAAAAATAGAATTCATAAAAAATTATGGGAGTTAACAAAATTTGCTTTGAAAGTAGTTGAGCAAAACAAAAAAGACAAAAATTATTGCTGGGCTAGAAAAAGATTAGATATGGGAATTTCCAGTTGCACTTATTGGTGGGCGAGCCAAAAAAATGTTTCTTTGTGGAATAATAAGACCTGGCATCCTGATTTGATAATTATTGGATCTAAAAATTTAGTAAGAAGTATTAGAAGTTTAAGCTCAATTTCCATAAGCCAAAAATTAAAAGCTGAAAAATTTTTTTTGCAAATAAACAAATTAGTCTGGTACAGACATTGGAAAAAATATTATAAGCAAGATAAAAAAATAAAAAAATGAATAATTTTTTTGCGCAAGATAATATTAAAAAAGCATTAAATGAAATTTTAGAAAATAACGGTTTAAATGTTCTTTATAATATGAGCAACAGCTGTGATTTTGTCGTGAAGCAATGTGAAGGGAAATGCGATAAGCGTTACATTTTGAAAATAAGAAAAAGAAACAACGATTTTTTAAAGCAACAATTTATTAATGAAATTTTTATTAATATTTTTTTAGAAAAAAAATTTCCAGACAAATTTCCTTATAAGATTATAGATTATAATATAGAAGATGAGCCGGAATTTTTACTTTATAAAATGATTAAGGCGCGTCCTTTAAACGGATATTATTTTTTAATAGGAGCTAGAAATAAAAAAAAATATAATCCAAAAGAGATTGTTGATTTAATTTGTTTATTGCAAAAACAGACTGATGTTTTTCAAAAAGAAAATTTAAATGTTAAATTACAAAGCAGCGGTTATGAAAATAGCTTAAATTCTTTTTTAAAATATAAAAAAATAAACGAACAATATCTTAATAATAAAGATATTTTTTCAACTCAAAGTATAATAGAAAAAAACAGAAATTTATTAGACAAAAATTTAGTTTTGTCGCATGGCGATCTAAATCCCAAAAATATTTTGATAAAAGATGATAAAAAAACAACATTTATAGATTGGACAGGCGTGGAATTAAATAATTATTTAAGCGATTTTGTTAGATTTTATTTTTCTAATTGGAATGTGAAAGAAAAACAGCAATTGCTGAAAAAAGAAATTTTTAAAAAATTCGGCAACGATGAGACGCTTTTTAATTTAAATATTTTAATTTTAACAGGAGATTTTTTGAGAATTTTGAATGATTCTTCAAATGGGTTAAATAGCGATTTTCAAAAAAATATTATTAATAAAGATACAAAAGAAAAAATGATTGATAAAATAAAGCAAGCTGAAATTAGCTCAATAAAACAATTTAAAAAGAGTTTGAAATATTTTAATAATTATGATTAATAAAAATATTGATAAAATAATTGATTATTTGTCAAACAAAAAATTTGTTGTTGATTTTTTGAATAAAAATAAAAAAAAGTTAGGTATTAAATATAATATCCGGAATTTGGAAATTAATATTTACCATAAAATGCGCAGCGAACGAAGCAAAAGGTTGGTTGTCCTTTATAATTTTAAAGATAAGAATAAGATTAAAAAACAGATCGCTAAAATCAGAATCTTTAAAACTAATGATTTAGCTAAAAAGGCGTGGATGGTAAATAGCCTTATTTGGGAGAGCGCTAAACATAACTGTGAATATATTGCTAAACCATTATATTATTTTCAAAATTATAATCTATTTATATATGAATTAGCAAAGGGAAAACCGTTAGATAAGATATTAAAAGAAAAAGTTTTAAGTAAAAATGAATTGTCAAAAAAAATAAAAATAATAGCAAAATATTTATCTAAATTGCATAAAATCAAAATTAATAAAGCTAAAAAAGACAATTTTTTAGATAATTATAATGTTACTAGCCAAATAGACATTTTTTATAAAGATTTAGAAAAAGATAAAATTGATTGCCGTAATGATATTTTGAAAGTTATAAAACAGACAAAACAAAAATTAAAAAGATTTTCAAAAATAAAAAAGAATTTAATTCATGGAGATTTTCAGGTAGAAAATTTTATTTTTAATAATAATAATTTACAATTTATTGATTTTGATTTAGCGGAAATTAACGATCCATTAATTGATGTTGGAAATTTTTTAGTTCAGATTTATTATGGAGGGATTATGGGAAAAGACGTTGATTATTATAGAGAAACATTTTTGCAAGAATATTTTCGTTGCAATAAAGATTTTGACAAAAAATTTGTGAATGAACGGATAAATTTGTATATTATTATTGCTCAGATTAGGAATATCAGTTATCACATAAATATTATAAAAAAACACGGAGGAGGATTTGGCGCTGTTAATTATGATTTACTTAAAATCAAAAATAGATTAGAAAGTTTATCAAAAGATCCTTTGTTGCTTTTTGAAGATTAAAATTATAAGCATATAAACATTTAAACAATTCAAAAAAATAAAAAGACAGAAGGAAGCGAATAGTAAATTTTGCTTCTTTTTTAAATTATTTTGTAAATTCATTTTTTTGTGTTAAATTCAGAAAATTTATGGTATAATATAAAAAAGTAATTTTTTATAATCAAATGAAAAAACAATTTGGACAATTTTTCACGACAAATTCCGATTATATTTTACAAGGATTTGAAAAATTTATAAAAGGTAAAAATGTTATTGATCCATTTGCTGGAAATCAAGATTTAATTAAATGGGCTCAAAATAATAATTGTAAAAAAATTATTGGATTTGATTGTGATAAAAAATATTGCGATAATAAAAAAGTTTTTTATAACGATTCTTTAAATAATTCAAAAAAATATAAATTTATTTGCGCTAATTCGCCGTATTTGCATAAAAATAAAGCAGATAAAAAAACAAAGCAAAAATTTTTTTCAGGGGTTTATTCTTACTTTGAAGATTTGTATCAAATTTCTATTTTTTCAATTCTTAATTGTGAAAAAGGTGTTTTATATCGATTGATTTACAATTAAAGAAATAAAAAATATGAGCAAGATAACTGAAAAACAAATTTTGTATATTTTTGAGCACAATATTAAAGATGTTTGTAAAATAGGTATTGGAACTTTTGAGCGAGCAAAAAATGCACATAGATATTTCGAAAGTAATGAAAAATCAAAGAAAAATAAATTAGCAATTTTTGATTTTGAAAGTACAAAAGTTTTAGTTATTGAAAAAATATGTAAACAAGTACTGAAAAGAATAAATACTACTGAGTTTTATCAAATTGAATTTTACAAAGCTTGTATATTATTTAAGTGTCTAGGTGGAAATTTAGATGATAAGAACTCTCAAAATATAGATAGAAGCAAAATTAGCGTTAAAATAACATCATCGACAACAAAAAATGAAATTCCATTAACCACTCGCTTTGCTGAACAAACAATTTCGTTAATAGATGAGGATAATGGTGAAAAAATAAATAAAATTAAAAATTTATTAAATAATAATGGCAACAGAAATATTTTATTAACTAAAAAAGAATTCGAGGAATTTAATAAACACGGAGCAAGAACTGGCTGGAAAAAATATAAGGATTGGTATTACAGAACTGGTGTTGATGCCACATCTCTGTCTAATTTTATAAGAATAATGGAGCAAAATATGAATAATTAACATAAAAAATAAAAATTTTTTATATTTCTTTTTTAGATGGAAATTATTCAAATATTATTTTGGAAAATAAAAAATGTGAAAATAAATTAAAAATCCAACAAAAAGAGATTCAAAAATATTTAAAAAGCAATTCAAATAATTTTTGGTTAAATACGGCTGGGTTTAAAGAGCTGTTTTTAGATTTAACAAAGAAAAAATAATTTTAAACAATAAATTTATGTCTTATATTGATCTACAATTCCACTCAACTTATTCAGATGGGTCTTTGACGCCTACTGAGTTAGTTCAATTTTTAGTTAAATATAATGTTAAAATAGCTGCTTTAACAGATCATAATACTGTTGCTGGAATTGATGAATTTTTTTCCGCTTGCAAAAAATTTAATATTAAGCCGATTACTGGAATAGAAATTTACGCGCGATATAATTCCGAAAGATTTAATTTGTTATTTTATAATTTTAATAAAGACAACCCAGATTTGCATTATTTTTTAAGAAAAACACAAATACAACGACGAAGAAACGTTGTTAGAGCCTTGAAACATTGGCAAGAAAAAGGATTTGATATTAATATTGACAGGATTTTAGAAAAATATAATAAATATATTCCGATTAATGGAATTATTAGGCAAATTAGAAAAAATTCAATAAACGAAAAAAGAATTAAAGAAGATTTAAAAATAGACAATCCGCATGAAGGCGAAATTATTAAATATTATTTTAAGACAAGGAGAAGATATTATTTGCCTGAAACAAGAGTTGACGTGATAAGGCTTGTTAAATTACGCAAGCAAATAAATGGAAGTGTTATTTTAGCGCATCCGGCGAAAAATAGAGTTAGGCAAAGATTATTAGATAGATTATTAAAAGAAAAAATAATAGACGGGATTGAAATTTTGTCGCCCCATCACAGTTGGGATATTATTTCTTATTATCAGCATATTTTAAAAAAACATAATGTTATTTTTACTGGCGGATCAGATTTCCATGGATATTCCAAGCATTCGCAAATAGTTGATTGCTCTTGGAAATATTTTAAAATTCATTCAAAATTTTTGCTGAATATTCATAAAATAATCGGATAATTATGACGCATCATATAATTTTTGAAGGGGCGGAGTTGGCTGGTAAAAGTTTTTTAATGTCGCAAGTTTATGATTATTTAGAGCCGAAATATAATCAAAATAAAAAAGTGCTGGACGGATGCCATTGGTTTAATTGCGATGTTGGCGTGTATGGGACAAAATACGGCAAACCAGTAATTAAAAATTATTTAAAAATTTTTCAAGAATTAAAAAGTAAAAATTTACTTATAGAAAAATTTTATATTTCTGATAAAATTTATAATCGTCTTCACAATAATAAAGAGATAAAATATAATATTATAGAAAAAAAGTTGCGTGAACTAAATTTCAAAATAGTTTTAATTATTTTTCCAGAGAAGAAAGAAGTATTAGAAAAAAGAATCAAAGACCGATTAAATCTTTATCCTCATTATGAAAAAATTTTGCAAGATTATAAATGGTATATAAAGCAGCAAAAAGAATATTTGAAAGAAATTAAAAAAAGCAAATTGCCTTATCTTATTGTTGAAACCAAAAAATTACCAGATAATAATCTAACTAAAAAAATATTAAAATGGATAAAGGAAATTTAATAGAACAATGTTATCAAAAATCAATTGAGTTGTTACTTAAAAATTCTAACGAATTTGGTTTAATGGCTTCTTTTCCAAATAAAAAATCTAAGGAAAGCCTGTACACAAATATTTTTGGAAGGGATGAGAGTATTAGCTTGTTGGGAATAGTAATTAGATTAAATAATTTTATGTTAAAATAAAAATATAATAATAAATTACAAATAATATGTTAGATAGTCTTATCTTGAACAAAAAATCAATAGAAAATATTTATAAAATGCTCTCTGAGTTTCATGAAAAATACTTAAAATCTTATGGCGTAAAATTGCCAAAACTTTACGATTCAAAAGAAAATTTTACAAAAGACGCTTTAGTTTTGGTTTATCTCGCATATGATTATCCAAAAACAAGAAAAGTAACAAAAGGAGAATTAACAAAATTTGTTAGAAGTTATTATCCAAATACAAACGATGTTCAACAAGCTAGACATCTTGGCGCGCAGTCTGGTTGGTGGATTGTTGCTGGTGGGCGAGATAATATTGTTTTAAAGATAAAAAGAGGAACATATCAATTATATACACTAGAAGAACCATATCCTGGATTTAAAAAAGGACATAGAATTTCCGAAACAGATGATTGGGAAGAAATAAAAGCAATATATAATTATCGTTGTGCTACTTGTGGTTCACAAGAAAATAAGCCACATTTTCACTGGCCTGCGACAAAAACCAAATTGCAAAAGGCTCATATGGATCCAAATAAACCATTAATTAGCGGAAATATTATTCCTCAATGTCAAAAGTGTAATAGAGCTGATAGAAATAGATGGATTTATGACGAAAAAGGCAGAGTTATAAAATTAGCTGACGCTAATTTTGTTAAAAATTTTGATAAAAATGTAAGAAAAAAAATTTATAAAATATTATACAAAGAATTTAAAAGTAAAAACCATTATGAAAAATAATGATTTAATTAACAAAATAATTTTAGGTAATTCTTTAGAAATATTATCTGATATAAAAGATAATTCTATTGATATTGTTTTAACTGATCCGCCTTATTTTTTGGATAAATTAGACAATAATTGGGAATATAAAAAAGTTGAAAATACCAAAAATCAACATACAATAAAATCGTTGCCAGCTGGAATGAAATTTGATAGAAAACAAGGTCAAGAATTTTATAAGTGGTATTTAATAATATCACAACAAATTTATAGGATACTTAAACCCGGCGGTTTTTTCTTTTCTTTTTCAAGCCCTCGACTATATCACAGAATGGCATCGGCGATTGATGACGCTGGCTTAGAAATTAGAGATTGTTTTTTATGGCTTTATACACAAAATCAAGCCAAGGCTATGAGCATAAATCATTTTATAGATAAAATGAAAATATCTGAAAAAGAAAAAGTTAAATTAAAGAAAAAATTTAAGGGCTGGAAAACTCCACAATTAAAAAGTTGTTTTGAACCGATTGTTATGTCGCAAAAGTCTACTGATGAAACTTATTTAAATAATATGATAAAAAATAATATTGGTTTGATGAATACAAATATTAAAGTTGGTGACAATATGTTTCCGTCAAATGTTTTGACAGTAGACAATATAAATGAAATAATTGATAAATCTTTTTTAATTGGTAAACCTACAAAAAAAGAAAAGGGAGATTTTAATAATCATAAAACAGTAAAACCATTAGAAATTTGTGAACACATAATTAAGTTAACAGCTTTTTACAAAAATGCTGTTATATTAGATCCATTTGTTGGAAGTGGGACAACAGCTATTGCAGCTAAAAAACTTGGATTAAATTATATTGGAATAGATGCAAACCCAGAATATGTAAAAATATCAGAAATAAGATTAAGTGAATTAGATAAAAAAGTAAATTTATTTTCTAAGATAAAAAAAGAAAAACTAATAAATAATAATTTACAAACACAATTACAATTTGCGTAAATTTTTAAATTTAGCTACGGAACATATTGAAAGAAATTAGGGTGGATTATTTTTTAATTATTATAAACTTTATAAGAGTGTAAATATTGACAAACTTCATAAAGTTTTATATTAAAAATTTTAATAAATAAATATGAAAATTTTAATGTTATCTTCGGAGCTTGCTCCGTTCGCAAAAGTTGGCGGATTGGCTGATGTTATGGGTTCTTTGCCAAAAGCCATAAAAAAACAAGGAGCTGATGTCAGGTTGGCATTGCCATTATATGGAAATATCAACATTAAAAAGCAAAAATTAAAAAGAGTTTTATCAAATATTAAAGTTGCAGGATGTAATGTGAATATTTGGCAGGGCAAAATTCCAAATTCAAAAGTAATAGTTTATTTTGTAGAATGCAAAAAATATTTTTGCAAAAAACAAGTTTATTGTGATAATAATCAAGAAAGGTTTTTATTTTTTTCTATTTCTATTTTGCAAATTTTGTTTTTAATAAATTTTAAACCAGATATCATTCATTGTAATGATTATCACACAGCTTTAATCCCAAGTTTATTAAAAAATTTAGACAATAATTTTTTAAAAGAAACAAAAACAATTTTAACAATTCATAATTTACAATTTCAAGGTAAAACAAAAATAAAAAATTTTTCCAACCAATATTTAAAAAAATATTTAGAACAAATTTTTAGCAAAGAAAAATCAGAAAATATTAATTTTATGGTTAATGGAATTTTAAATTCCAATGCAATTAGCACTGTGAGCAAAACTTACGCAAAAGAAATAACAACAAAAAAGTTTGGAGAAGGAATAGAAAATATTATAAAAAGCAAGAAAAAAAATTTGTATGGAGTTGTTAACGGAATAGATGTTGATTTTTTTAATCCGCAAACTGATAAATATATTAAACAAAAATATTCTATTAAAACATTAAATAAAAAAACAGAAAATAAAGTTTATTTGCAAAAAATATTGGGCTTGCCTATTGATAAAAACAAAGCAATTGTTGGATTGGTTTCGCGTTTAGTTTGGCAAAAAGGCATTGAGCTATTTTCAGAAAAATTCGCTAGATTAAATTGCCAGTTTGTTTTTTTAGGAACAGGCGAAAAAAAATATGAAGATCATTTAAAAAAAATAGCAAGAAAATATTCAGATAAAATTTCAGTAAATATAATGTTTGACATTAAATTGGCAAATCAAATTTATGCTGGATCTGATATTTTTTTAATGCCTTCACGTTTTGAACCGTGCGGTTTGGGGCAACTAATTGCTATGAGATATGGAGCAGTTCCTGTGGCACGCGCGACTGGCGGATTAAAAGACACAATAGAAAATTTTAATTTTAAAAAAGCTATTGTGAAAAATAAAAAAGCAACAGGATTTGTTTTTAATAAATTTAGTTTAATCGCTTTTTATAGAAAATTAAATAATGCGATAAATTTGTATTATAATGACAAAAAAAGCTGGAAAAAAATTCAGTTAAATGGAATAAAAAGTGATTTTTCATGGGATAATTCCGCTAAACAATATTTAGATTTATATAAAAAATTAATTAAATAATTTTTAATTATGAAAAACAAATCAGAAATCCGCAAAGCGTATTTTTTAAATAAGTATGTTATTATTACTCCTTCTCGCAGTAAAAGACCAAGGGATATTAAAGAACAGACCCTTATTAAAAGAACAGGCAAGTGCGTTTTTTGCCCTGAAAATATAGAAAATGATTTAGTTGTTAAAAAATTTAATGGTAAAAGAAAAGGATGGGAAATTTTAGTTTTAAAAAATAAATTTCCAGCGCTTACCTTGGATAACAAGCTGGCGTACGGTTATCAGGAAGTTATTATTGAAACGCCGGATCACACAAAAGTTTTGGCAGAATTTCCAGCAAGCCATTTTGTCAAATTGTTAAAAGTCTATATTGATAGAACGGAAAAGATAAGTAAAATAAAAAGAATGGAATATATTTTGATTTTTAAAAATGAAGGCTCAAAAGCAGGGGCTTCAATTGTTCATGATCATTCGCAAGTTTTTTCAACTGATATTCTGCCGCCTGATGTTTATGAAGAACTAAAATTGGCTAAAAAATACAAATTAAAAAATAAGACTTGTCCTTATTGCGACATAATTAAACAAGAAATAAAGACAGAACGCAAAATTTTTGAAGATAAAAATGTGGCTGTTTTCGCTCCTTACGCTTCTGAATATCATTATGAAGTATGGATTTTTCCAAAAAAACATCTTGATAATATAACTAAATTAAACGAGAGCGAAATTAAATCTTTTGCAAAAGCTTTAAAATTAATTTTATCTAAATTAAATGAAATAGGTTTAAGCTATAATTATTTTTTTCATCAAGTCTCATCTGACAATGATCAGCATTTTTATTTAAAAATCCAACCGCGCGACAGCATTTGGGCTGGAGTAGAGCTTGGTTCTGGGCTGGTAATCAATTCTATTTCTCCAGAACAAGCCGCTGAGTTTTACAGAGCATAAATATAATTTATAATTAAAAGTGTTTGGATGTTTATATGTTAAAGTGTTAGATTATTAAAGTGTTTATATGAAATATTTTATTTTTACATTTTTAGCAATATCTATTTTTTTCTTGTTTTTTATTTTTAATATTAAAGACGCAAATAAAAATATAAATAAAAGAACAAATCAAATTAATTATGTTGTGCCTGATAATAATGAAAATTTAAATATTGAAAATAAAAATATAAAAATTTCAGTCAATATTGATGAAAAATATAAAAAAGATTTAGATTTTAGCAAAATTGAACATTTTGAATTTGAAAATAAAGTATTGCCAAGTGAAATTCATCATGATGTTCCTTTTACTTCGCAAGCTCCTTTTAGAGATTGGGGGATGCCCTATCAAGAAGCATGTGAAGAAGCAGCTGTTTTAATTACAATGCGTTATTTTGATAATAGCGGATTTAAAGATAAATATGACGCGCGGGAAGCGCTTTTAAAAATTATTGATTGGGAAAAACAGAATTTTGGTTTTTATAAAGATAGTTCAGCAACAACAACAGCAAAAATAATAGCTGATTTTTATAATTATAAAAATGTAAAAGTAAGCTATAAAATAACAATAGAAAAAATAAAAAAAGAGCTGGCGGAAGGCAATCTTATTATTATTCCAGTAGCTGGCAGAAATTTAGAAAATCCATATTTTACTCCGCCAGGACCAATTTATCATAATTTAGTGATTGTCGGCTATAATGATAAAAAAGAAATTTTTTATACTAATGATCCAGGGATAATGAGCGGTAAGGATTTCAAATATAGTTATGAAAATATTATTAAGTCAATTGCTGATTGGAGCTATGAGAAAAAAACGATTGATAAAAATCGCAAAGTAATGATAATTGTCAAAAAAAATGATTTTTAGTTATCCCCACTCTATTTTTTTTGTCAATAACTTAAGAATTTGCTATAATAAAAGCTAACAAATAGACGGTTCTATTATTATAGAAGTCTGAGTTTTGCCAGCCAGAGGCTGGTTAGCCTTTGGCTAAAATTTTATTTGAATAATAAATATTTATGGGTTTATTTAGTTCGGATTACAGTTACTTGGGGATTAATCTTGGGACTTCCAGTGTTAAGCTGGTTGAACTTGGGAATAATAACGGAGTCCCGCATTTGCTTACTTATGGTTTTACAGAGCAGTCTATTGATATCATTAAAGATGATTCTGAGTCGGCGAAGCAAGAAATTGTAAGAATTTTAAATCAATTATGCAAAGAAGCAAAAGTAAGTAGCAATAAGGTTGTTACGGCTTTGCCTACTTTTTCTGTTTTTTCTTCTGTTATTAGCATGCCAAAAATGAGTAAAAAAGATTTATCTTCCGCCGTGCTTTGGGAAGCAAAAAAAATTATCCCAATGCCATTTGAAGATATTATTTTGGATTGGTATATTCTTAATGAGGATTCAAGCTCGCAAAAGTCTAAATTTAGAAATCTTTTTAATAAAATTAAAAAAGAAAAGCCGAAAGCAAAAGAAGGAAATATTGATGAAAAAAATACCAAAAATTCTTTGTTAAATAGTAATCAAGGTGAAAATAAAGGTGATGAAGATATCAAAGTTCTTTTAACAGGAGCGCCTAAAAATTTAGTTACAAAATATATTGATATTTTTCAGAGAGCCGACCTTAATTTATTAAGTTTAGAAACTGAAATTTTTGCTTTAGTCAGGGCATTGGTTGGAAACGATAAATCAACTTTAATTATTGTTGATATTGGAGCAATGTCAACTAATATTTCTTTAGTAAAAAATGGATCAGTAGTTATAAACAGAAGTATTGAGTTAGGGGGAAAAAATGTTACTAGTGAAATTAGCCAAAATTTGAATGTCGCGTTTAAAAGGGCCGAACAGTTTAAATTTGACATAGGGATTAATGCCGAAGGACAAGCAGACAGTTCAATTTTTAAGTCAATAGAAAATACAATAAGTCCAATTGTGGATGAAATAAAATATACAATCGATTTTTTTAAAAATCAGTTAAATTTCGGCCAGTCAGAAAGCGATGTTGTAGAAAAAATAATTTTAACAGGCGGGTCATCATCACTTTCTTATTTGTCTGAATATTTAGCTAAACAGCTGAATAAAAAAGTTTATATTGGAGATCCTATGGCAAGAATAGTTTATCCAGAGGATTTAAAGCCTATTATTGACGATGTTGGATCTAAACTGTCAGTTGCGGTAGGTTTGGCAATGAGGGAGATAGAATAAAAGCCAAAATACTCAAATATTCAAACATTTTAACACTTTAACATTTAGACATTTAAACACACTAACATTTTAAGATAATTTTCAATTTCCAAATTATTTTGTTATTTATTATTTGAAAATTGATAATTGAAAATTGAGTCATTGAGCATTCATTGAAAATTAAAAATTAGAAATTGAAAATTAAAATATTATGCCGATAAATTTATTGCCTAAAAAGTTTAAAGAAAAAGAAAAAAAAGAGATACGTAAAAAAGAGAAATTGGTTAAAAGCGTTGAAATGCGCGTTCCAAGCAAATCAGGAGAGGATGAGAATAAAAAAAATGAGAGAAATTTTTTTTCTAATTTTTTTTATTCTCTTTTTTTTAGAAAGGAAAAAGCAAGTAATAAGATTGATAATAGGGGAAAAGAGAAATTTTTAGAAGAAAAAAAAAGAAAAGAAATAACTAATTTTTTGAAACATAAAAAAGAAATTGGGATAGATGACAAAGAAGCCAAAACAAAAATGCGTGAGACAAAATCAGGAGCTGGTAATAAAAAAACTTTGACAGATAAAAAAACAAGAAGTTCTAATATCAAAAAGAAGTCTTTTTGGCAATGGTTTTTAGGAAATAAGCCAGCAATAGATTCTCAAAAAAGCAGAACATTGTCTGACGATTTTGATAAAGATGGAAAAGAATATAACATGAAAAATATTAAAAAATCATCAGAAGAAAAGTCGTTTTGGCAGAAAGGAAAAATCAAAGAAGAAAAAGATTTTTTAAACAAGCATAATAAAACAACGCAAGAGCCAGGCAATAAAGAAGAAAAAAAACAGGAAAAAAAGAAAAATATTTATAAAAAAGATTCTTTTTGGCAGAGATTATTTCGTAAAATAGGCAAGGATAAGGGAAAAAACAATTCTGCATCGCGTAAATCGCAAAAAACAAAAGAAAATAAAGGTAATAAGGCAAATAAAAGAAAAAAAAATGCAGGCAATCCAGATAAAAATAAAAAGAGAAATAGATTTAAAAAATTTTTTTACAAAAAAGCTGAGATAAATTTTATTGACGGAGAATTAATTGGCTCAGTCAGGTTGAAAATTAAAGAAAGAGCATTGTCAATTATTTTTGTTTTATTTTTTTCTTTGATTATTATCTCTTCCGTGTATATGTTAGTGAATTGGTATCAGCTTACCGTTATTGAAAGATCACGCAGTGTTGAAAAAAAATTGCAAGACTTAAAAAATAATATAGATGTTTTTGAAGTAAAAAAACAAGAAGCTTTAAAATTTCAAGAAAAATTAAAAGCAGTTGATTATTTGTTGAGCCAGCATATTTGTTGGACTGATTTTTTAAATGGTATTGAAAGAATCACATTAAGAGATGTTTATTATGAAAGCGCTATTGTTGATTTTGAAGGCAACATTTTTCTTTCAGCCGAAACAGATAGTTTTGAAACAGTTGCTGAACAATTATTGGTTTTTCAAGATAATAAAGATTTGATTGAATCAGTAAAAATAGATTCAGTTGATTCAGAAAATATCGGTGACAGCGATAATGAGATTCAAATAATAAAGTTTAATATAACATTAAAAATAAATAAAGAAAATTTTTTAAATATAGGCAAATAATATTGATTTAATTTTTATGCTTTTAGAAGATTCTAACGTAAGAGACAAATTATTAAAAAATTTTATTAAATATTTCAATTATTTTTTATTATTGTTAATTGTTATTTTTTTCTTAAGCTGTTATTTCATTCTGCTTAAGCCAAAACAGGATAAAATAAGTGAAATTGAAAATGTTGAAATTTTTCAAGGAACAAAAATTTACGATGAAAACACGGAATATTTTAAAAAAGTTAAAAGTTTTGTGAAAAAATATGATAGTATAAGCGATGAAGATAAAAAAAGAATTGATTTGATGTTGCCTGACAAACTAGATTATCCGCAATTATTTGCCCAGCTTGAAAGTTTGATAGAAAGCAATGGATTTAAATTAAATAGAATTACATTGTCGCGTTTAAGCGGTCAAAGTAATCAAGCGGATAAAGACAGGAAAGAAGTTTTTGATTTTATAAAAAAAGTTAATATAAGCATTACTATTGATGGCGTGGATAGTTTTTCAGATTATAAAAGGATGTTGGATATGTTTTATAGCAATCTTTTATTAATGGATATTACATCAATCAATTATTCAGATTCAATGAGCGGTTCTTATTCTGTTGATATAATAACTTATTTTTTAGAAACAGAAAATTCAGACAATAAAAATTAGCTTGAATTTATTATTTATTTATGTCTAATTATATTGGAAAAAAAAGGATTGTATTTTCAACAATTGTTTTTCTAACAATGGTTTTGGCTATTATTGTTTCTGCTTTTTATTATACTCAGCTTAAAAAAAGATTTATTGACCCAACAGGCGATGTTTTTAAAAAAATTTTATTTAAGCAGGTGGATTTTGATTTGGAATTTAATGAAAAAATTTTATTAGATTCTGTGTTTTTGAAGTTAAATGATAATCATATTTATTTTGTTAAAGAAGAAGCGGGCAACGGCAACGCTTTTGAAAATCCAAGAAATATTTCAGATGAGAAATTAGAGGAGGGCAATTTGGAAACTACTTATTAATTAATTGAAAATATAAAATGAATCTTATCGACGCTTTATATGATAAGCTAATACAGGACGGTTTAATTTCTGCTGAGAATTTAGAAAAAGTAAAAGTTGAAAGCCAGAATAGCGGAATTTCAGTTGAAGATATTTTAGCAAGGAAAAAGATTGTTGAATCTGAAAGTTTTGCGCGAGCAAAATCTGAAATTTTTAAAATTCCTTATGTTAATTTAGAGGGAAAATCAATAGATCCTGAGATTTTTAATTTTTTACCGTCTGATGTAATAAAAAATTATAAAATTATTCCTTTTGATAAAAGTTCCAAAATAATATCAATGGGAATGGTTAATCCGCAAAATCTTCAAGCGATTGAATCAATAGAATTTTTAGCTAAAAAGAACAGGCTTAAAATAAAATATTTTATTATATCTCAGAAGAATTTTGATGATACAATTAAAAAATATGAGAGCATAGGCGTTGAAGTGAAGGAAGCTCTTGGGAGGGCGCGAAGCATTAGCGGGGCTCATGTAATGAAAAAAGAAAAAAAAGAAAGTATTGGAGAAGTTATTAGGGGAGCGCCAATTTCTAAAATAGTGTCTGTAATTATCAGGCACGCTGTTGAAGGGGGTGCTTCTGACATTCATATTGAGCCGGGAGAAAAAAATACAAGAGTTCGTTATCGTGTTGACGGCATCCTTCATACATCTTTAATTTTGCCTATTTATGTCCATGATTCAATAGTTTCTCGCATAAAGGTTATATCAAATTTAAAAATTGATGAAACAAGAATACCGCAAGACGGAAGAATTAGATTAAATATTGGAAATAGGCAGGTTGACTTTAGAGTTTCAGCGCTACCATTAATGGGAAAAGAAAAAATTGTTATGAGAATTTTAGATACTTCAGGCGGAGTATTAACCTTGCAGGATTTAGGATTTAATAAAAAGCACATTCTTATTTTAGAACATAGTATTAAGATTTCGCATGGAATGATTTTGGTTACAGGTCCGACAGGTTCTGGAAAATCAACGACTTTATATTCTTTGCTTAATATGCTTAATAAAGAAGGCGTGAATATTATTACTTTAGAAGATCCTGTTGAATATCATTTAGACGGCGTTAATCAATCACAAATCAGGCAGGAAGTCGGCTTTACTTTTTCAGCTGGCTTGCGTTCTATTTTAAGGCAAGATCCTGATATTATTATGGTAGGAGAAATTAGGGATAATGAAACAGCTGAATTAGCGATTCACGCTGGCTTAACAGGACATATTGTTTTATCAACATTGCATACCAACAGCGCTTTTGGAGCTATTCCTCGTCTGAAAGATATGAAAGTAGAACCGTTTTTATTGGGTTCTACGCTTAATATAGTAATCGCGCAGAGGCTAGTAAGAAAATTATGCTCTTTTTGCAAAAAGAAAGTTTCTCTGCCTCCTAATTTAGAGCAAGAGATATTAGAAATTTTAAATCAAACACCTGATGTTTATATTAAAGCTTTTGGCATAAAAATTGATAAAAACAAAATTTTAGCTAAAGATTTAGTTTTTTATGGAGCAGAAGGATGCTCAAAATGCGGCGGTATTGGTTATCATTCTCGCGCTGTAATAGCTGAAATTTTGGTAATGACTGACAATTTGAGAAAATTGATTGCTAATAACGGCAATGAGGATAAAATTAAAGAAGAGTTAAACGATCAAAAAATGATTACAATGAAACAGGACGGAATTTTAAAAGCTTTAAGCGGTGTGACAACATTAGAGGAGATAATGAAAGCGTCAAAAGATTAATAAATAGGTTAATTAACTTAAATATTTTTTTATGGCTTTTAAAAAACAAATAAAAATTTTGATTATTGAAGACGATAGTTTTTTAAGTGATTTTTATGGCAAAAAATTATCAGATAAAAATTATGAAGTGTTTATAGCTTCTGACGGCGAAAAAGGAGTTAAAATAGCTAAAGAAAAAAAACCAGATTTGATTTTATTAGATTTGGTTTTGCCAAAAATGAGCGGTTTTGATGTTGTAAAAGAATTAAAATCAGGAGATTGTAAAAATATACCAATTGTCCTGCTTACTAATTTAAACGAAAAAGAAAATATAGATAAAGCATTAGATATGGGAGTTGAAGATTATCTGATAAAAGTTTATTTTACGCCTTCGGAAATAGTTGAAAAAATAAAAAATATTTTGTCTAAACGATATAAATTTAACACATAATTTTGTGCCAATTTTTAATTATAAAGCTAAAACTAAAAAAGGCGCTGAAATCCATGGAAAAATTGAGGCAATAAACATTAATGTTGCCTCTAAAATTTTAAGTGAAAGAGAATTAACTGTTGTTAATCTAAAAAGAAAAAGAAGAATTAAATTTTTTGATAAATATTTTAGCAAGCTTTTTAATAAAATACCAGTAAAAGATCTTTTATTTTTTTTGCGAGAACTTTCTGTGTTGATTTCAGCAAACATTTCTTTAATTCAGTCTTTGCATATTATTGAAAAACAAATAGAAAATAAGGTGTTAAGAGGCGTTATTTTAGAAGTCGCTGACGATGTTGAAGGCGGAAGCAAATTGTCTGAAAGTTTAAGCAGATTTCCTGATATTTTTGACGGTTTTTACATCAATATAATAAAATCTGGAGAAACAAGCGGAAAATTAGATGAAGTTTTAAATTATCTGACTGAGGAAGAAGAAAAAAATTATGATATGATGAAGAAACTTAGGGGGGCTATGATTTATCCAGCTTTTATTTTTACCTCGTTAATAGCTGTTGGCATTGTAATGATGGTTTTTGTTGTTCCAAAGTTAGCTGGAGTTTTAGAAGAAAGCGGCGCTGAACTGCCTATAACAACTAGAATTTTAATGGGGGCAAGCGATTTTTTCACGAATTTTTGGTGGGCTCTCTTAATAGGATTTTTATTTATTTTTTTTGTTTTTAATGTTCTTGTCAAAACAAAAAAAGGAAAATTATATTGGGATATTTTAAAACTTAACTTGCCGATTGCTGGCAGTTTGTTGCGGAAAGTCTACTTAGTCCGTTTTGCCCGCAGTTTTATTACTTTAATGGTCGGCGGAGTTTCTGTTGTTAAATCTCTTAATATAGTTTTAAATGTTGTTGATAACGCGCATTATCAAAATCTAATAGCGCGGACAATCAAAGAAGTTGAAGATGGGCGTGCCATAGCGGGGGAATTTTTTAATGATAAATATATTCCTCCAATGTTTTCTCAAATGATGTCAATTGGGGAGGAAACAGGGAAAATTCCGTTTGTTTTAAAAAAAATAGCTGATTTTTATACTTTAGAAATTGACAATACAATGCGCAATATTATGACAATTATGGAGCCGTTTATTATGATTCTTATGGGTTTGGCAGTAGGAGTTATGGTCGCGGCTATAATTTTGCCGATGTATAATTTGTCATCCAGTTTTTAATACCCAACCTGACCTCCCCTAAAAGTGGAGGAACCAGATTTTATAGCCCCCCTGATAAGGGGAGTCAGAGGTGGTTAGTTTAAAAATTGAAAATTAGTTTGCTACATTCTAATCCAAACCTTAATTAACTAAAAAAAGACATTTTTTTTGGTATAATTGTTTAATCTAACAAATTAACAATTAACCAATAAAAAGATGCCTTATAAACATATTACATCAATACAGCG
>JAYEJU010000022.1:0-8594 GCA_034660655.1 Patescibacteria group bacterium
TAATGATTGCTCGTTTGCTCCGGGATTTCATCCTGATACTTGCTGGAATGAAGTGTCAAAAAGTTTTGCTTGCCCTGTGGGCTCTTTTGTTTATCTTTATGAAGCAGAAGGAATATGCAGTTTGCATTGCAACACAGATCCTGTAATCACATGCAATAAAAATTCAGACTGCCCTGATATTGCCACAGGAGAATATTGCATGAAGATCAACGCGGTTGCTGAAGTTTCTCTTAATTTAGAAACAATTGAAGATACTAATATTATTTATGATTTTGATAATTTAGACACAAGCATTGTTGACGATGTTTGTTCTGATTTTTTTGTCTACGCCCAACTTCCTTCCCCTGGCATTAATTGCTGCCCGCCTTTATCTTGCGTTAATATGGGAAATATTGGCTATAATTGTGGAATATACGCTGACAATTGCGGACAAGAAATTAACTGCGGGACTTGTGTTTTGCCTGAAAAATGCGTTGAAGGCATGTGTTGCGTTCCTAATTGCGCCGGCAAACAATGCGGTGATGATGGTTGTGGAGGAAATTGCGGAGTATGCGCGCCTGGAACTACTTGTGATTCTAATTTTATATGCGTTCAAAGTTGCGTGGATGTTTGCGATATAGGCGACCCAGACAGATGCGGCAATAATGATTGGACGCAATCTTGCGGAGAATGCGATTTTGACGCTTGCAATGAATGGTGCGATAGTCAAGATTGTTCTTTAACAAATGATGTTTGCGTTGACGGCGCTTGCGTTTGCGTTGAAAATTGTCCTGGCTTAGGATGTTATGACACAAATTTGCCTCCAGCAAATTCAGTAATGGCTTTGGGAAAATGCTGCAACGCAGGAGAAGCTTGTTATGCCTGCGATGAATATAATTATTATTTTTGGGATCCTGATGCTTTGCAATGTGTTTATGATTGTGAAGCTGATTGCCCTATTGGAATAAATTATCCAGGGTGCAGAGATAGAAACAGTGTAGTGAATGATGGATACGCGAATCCTGTTTTTACTTGTTGCGACCGTTCTTTATTTTGTTTTGTGTGCAATGATGGTTTTTTATGGTATGATAATGCGTGTTGCAAACTAGATTGCGTAGATAAAGAATGTGGAGATAACGGCTGTGGAGGAGTTTGCGGAATTTGTGTTTTGCCTGAGCTATGCATAAATGACGAATGTTGCGATCCTGCCACCCAAGAAGTTTGCAATGGAATTGACGATGATCACGACGGGCTTATTGATGAAGGCGATATTTGTATTTTTGACGATAATTTAGATTTTAATGGCGGAGACGGGATAAATCTTATTCCAAATCAAAATTTGCTTGAGGTAAGACCTGTTTCCACTCCATATATTTGGGTAGCCAGTTCAGGTAGCGACTCGGTTTACAGGATTGATACGGTTACAAACGCGGTAGCAGGACCTTTTGTAGTAGGAGACAATCCATCACGGACAGCAGTTGCTATTAATGGCGATGTTTGGGTGGCTAACAGGAATTCAGATAATGTCAGCCATCTGGATACAAACGGTAATTTAATTAAAACGTGTCCCGTCAGAGAAGGGCCTCGCGGAGTAGCGATTGATATTGATGGAAATATTTGGATTGCTAATCATTCCAATCCAGAAGGTATTGTTTTAAAGTTGGATCATGATACCTGCGATATTTTAGAAATTCGTAAAGTAGGCAGCGGCGGTTATGGAGCTGTTATTGATGGTTTAAGTAATATTTGGGTTAATAGCGGAGTTGGCGCATATAGGACTTTAAGTAAAATTAGAACTTATAATAACATTGTTAATAATTATTATAAAGGCACTCATCTTTATGGCATTGCTGTTGATAAAAATAATTATATTTGGGCGGCCAATTGGGTGGAAGGAACAGTAATTCAAGTCGATCAGTCTGGGGGTACGGTAAGAACAATTAATTTAGGCATGAATTGTAGAGCTATTGCTGTTGATAAAGACAATAATATTTGGGTAACCCATTCTTCTGATGACAGAGTAACTAAATTAGATAATAACGGCAATGTTCTTTTTAGCGTTTGCTCTGATTCTGCTTTGGACTGCAATGTTACTTTAGGCGCTTATCCA
Source organism: Patescibacteria group bacterium (assembly GCA_034660655.1). Lineage (NCBI taxonomy): Bacteria > Patescibacteria group bacterium. The sequence continues at coordinate 2,090 of JAYEJU010000022.1, forward strand.
ATAGGTATTACTGCTACAGCTGATAGTTATATATGGGTAATTAATTTTAGCACACATAGCGCTTGCAAATTAGATCCTTCTGACGGTCATGTTGTCGCTCGCGTTAATGTCGGCTTAGAACCATACACTTATTCAGATATGGCAGGCTATATGTTGCGCACAATAACTTGGGGAGGGAGCTGGACAGTAAATGTTGACAGCCATATTATTGATCCACATTGGAGAATGATCAGCTGGGATGAAATAGAGCCAGGCGATAGCAGCGCGCGTATAAGAGTGAGAAGCGCTGATATTGAATCGAATCTTAATTTATCTGAATGGTCTAATTATGATAATGATTCCCCAATTGATATATCTGATTTTGCCGGTCGTAGATGGCTGCAGATTCAAGTTGATATGAAATCTTCTAGTAATGATGAAAGCCCGACTGTTGATAATTTATTGATACATTTTTAATAAAATTTAATTTATGGCAAAAAAATTTTGTATAATATTAGGGGCTGTTTTAATAATAATTATTTTAGCAATAGTTTTAAAATTCGCTTTAATTAACAATATGCGTTATGTTATTAGTGATATCAAAAATAATAATATTAATTCTGATAAAATTGATTTAAATAATATTGATTCTGATAATGATGGTTTAGTTGACAGTGAAGAAATAAAATTAGGCACTGACATATTAAATCCCGACACTGACGGAGACGGCTATTTAGACGGTGAGGAAGTAAAAAAAATTAATGCTCCTTTAGCCAAAGGAATAATCAAAAATTATGATCCTTTGATAAAAGATTCTGATTTAGACGGAATATCTGATGAAGATGAAATTAAACTCGGCATTGATCCTTATTGTGTTGACACTGATGGCGATGGTTTAGTTGACAGTGAAGAAATAAAATTAGGCACTGATCCGTTAAATATAGATACTGATGGCGACGGTATAATTGACGGGGCTGACGGAGGCAAGTTTTTTAAAACAGATCCTTTGAATCCCGACACTGACGGAGACGGCTATTTAGACGGCGAGGAAATAAGAATGGGGTATGATCCAACTAAAAAAAATTCTCATATGCCAGCTGGACCGCCGCCTGGTTCAGCAAATTGAATACTAAAAAAAATTAAAATCAATTTATAAATAAAAAATCATTAATAATTTTATAAATAATTTTATGGCTAAAAAAATATTAGGCTTAAAAAATTTAAAAATAAAAACAATTTATTTTCAAATTTAAAAGGTTTTACTCCTATCTGGATTATTTTAATAATATTTTTTTTAATTATTATTGGATTTTTAATTATTTAATGATTTAATTTTTTAAACAAAAAGGTTGTTTGAAAATTGAATCATTGAAAATTTATTGAAAATTGAAAATTAAAAATTGAAAATTTTTTGGTCAGTGTTTGAATTGGATATTAAACAATTACAAATGAAATATCCTTTTTTTATTTGGAAACCAGCTATTTATTATGTTAATTTTTTCCATTGAAACAAGCTGTGATGAAACAGCAATAGCTATTGTAAAAGCAAAAAAAAACAAAAATTATAATTTTCGTGTTTTAGCCAATGTTGTATTATCGCAAATTAAAGATCACGCGAAATTCGGCGGAGTGGTGCCTAATTTATCGGCAAGATTACATTTAGAAAATATAATTCCTTGCGTTGACAATGCTTTTAAAAAAGCAAAAATTTTGCCAAAACAAATTGATTTAATAACTGTTACGCGAGGACCTGGCTTAATTCCAGCTTTATTAATTGGAACGCAAACAGCAAAAATTTTTTCTTATTTATGGCAAAAGCCATTGGTTGGGATTCATCATATTGAAGGGCACATTTATGCTAATTTTATTAAAAATAAAATTAGCGCAATTTTCAACCTGCCTGTCGGTAGGCAGATTTCCAATTCCCAATTCCCGATTCTATGCCTTGTTGTTTCTGGCGGGCATACTCAATTAGTTTTAATGAAAAAACATTTGAATTATAAAATAATAGGCGAGACATTGGATGACGCTGTTGGAGAAGCATTTGACAAAACAGCGAGAATTTTAGGTCTTGGCTACCCTGGAGGACCAGCTATTTCGCAGTTTGCTGCGAAATGGAAATCTGAAATTCCAAATTCTCAGCCAAAGGCTGGACTCCTCCAAAGGCGGATGAATATCGGGCTTAAGCATCTAGCTGGCAAATTCCAAATCAAGTTTCCGCGTCCAATGATAAATTCCAAAGATTTTAATTTTTCTTTTTCAGGCCTTAAAACAGCTGTTTTATACACAGTCCAAAAAAATAAAAAATTACTTAAGAATGAAAAATTCATACAATCAATATCATATGAATTTCAGCAATCAGCCATTGATGTTTTAATCTCTAAAACAATTAAAGCCGCGCGAAAATATAATCCTAAAATAATTATGCTGGCTGGAGGCGTTAGCGCGAATAAGGAATTACGAAAACAGCTTAATGAAACTGTTAAAAAAAGCTTGCATGGTGTTAAATATATAATGCCAGACATTAAATATTCAACAGATAACTCCGTTATGATCGCTGTTGCCGGATATTATCGCTGGCAAAATATGAGTAAATTACAAAGAAAAAAGGCTTTTGATAATTGGAAAAGACTTAAAGCCAGCGCGAATTTAAAATTATAAAAGATCTTCTATTTCTTTTTTAGTAAGATGCCGTGTTTTTCCCAAAGCAAGATCGCCCAAAGAAAGTCCTGAAATCTTTATTCTTTTTAATGAGATTGTTTTTAGCCCAACAGCTTCCATCATATAGCGAATTTGGCGTTTTTTGCCCTCTGTTATTGTTATTAATATTTTGTTATCCGTGATTTTTTCTGCTTTTTTTGTTTTGGCTAAGTATTCATCATTTTCATTTTTGATTAAAACCCCTGAAAGTAGTCTGCTTATCTGCTCTTTTTTTATTTTTTGATCAACCGTGATTTCATATTTTTTTTCGTGCTTATATCGCGGATGGGACAATTTTAGCGCCAAATTTCCATCATTTGTCAAAATTAACAGGCCTGAACTTTCTTTATCTAATCTGCCGATAGTAAATAGTCTTTCTTTAATATTGATTAAAGAAAAAATATTTTTTTCATTTTTGAATGTTTTAGCCGTACAGGTATATCCAGTTGGTTTGTTCAAGACAATATAAATTTTATTTTTTTCAGGTTTAATAATTTTATTGCTGAATTTAACAACATCGCCTTCATTCACTCTGTCAGTAACTTTAGCGATTTTTTCATTTATTTTAATTTTTTGATTAATTATTAATTGTTCTGCTTTTCTGCGGGAACAGATTCCGCAGGAAGCAATATATTTTTGCAGATTAATCTTTCGCATATTGTAAATGGTTAAAAATAATGTTAAGATTAATTATATTATATTATGTAAAGTATTGAATAGCAATGCCTTTTTCCATATTTAAAAAATTAAAAAAAGAACTTGCGGGGAATTTAAAAGAAAATGAGGTTTTAGCTGGTTACACTACTTTTAAAATTGGAGGTCCGGCGCGTTATTTTTATATTGCCAAAGAATATAGCGATTTTATTAAAGCAATTAAATTAGCAAGCAGATTAGGTATTCCTTATTTTATTTTAGGTAACGGCAGTAATATTCTTGTTTCTGATCAAGGTTTTGAAGGACTTGTCATTAAAAAGAAAAATGGAATATCTCCTTGCGATTTTAAAATTTTAAAAAATAAAATAATTGCTGGAGCTGGCGTTAAATTAAACATGTTAACTGAAGCGTCAGTTAACGCTTGTTTAACAGGGATGGAATGGACAGCTGGAATTCCAGGCACTATTGGTGGAGCTGTTAGAGGAAACGCAGGGGCATTCGACGGGCAGATGGCTGATATTGTTGAAAAAGTTATTATATTATATAATAATGAAAAAAAAATTTTGCGAAAAGATAAGTTGGATTTTTCCTATCGCAACAGCGTGTTCAAAAAAAATAAGAAATATGTTATTTTGTCTGTTGAATTAAAATTAGAAAAAGGCGATAAAAAAGCTATAAAAGAAAAGATTAAATACATTTTAGAAAAAAGGCATAAAATTTCCACTCCGCAATATCCGACTGCTGGATGTGTTTTTAAAAATCCGATTATTAAAAACAAAAAAATTATAAAGGAATTTGAAAAAGATACGGGCAAAAAAAGTTTTGGCAAAATTCCAGCGGGATACTTAATAGACAGATTGGATTTGAAAGGCAAAAAAATAGGAAACGCTGTTGTTGGCGATAAAAACGCGAATTTTATTTTAAATGTGGGAAACGCTACGGCAAAAGATGTTATCATTCTTATTAGTTTAATAAAACAAAAGGTTCGCAATCGTTATAATGTTCAATTGGAAGAAGAAATTGAATTAGTCGGGTTTTAATTAATATTTTATGGTAAAAAAGAAAAATATTTTAAGCAGATTATTTTTTTCAAAACTGTTTTTTATCTTATCAACCATTCTAATTTTATTTTTGGTCTGGATTTTTTTAAAAGGATATAATGAAAACAGGGCGACTAACCAAAATTTAGAATCATTAAAAAAAGAAATAGAGGATTTGGAAAAAGATAATCAAGAATTTAGCAGATTAATAGAATATTTTAACAGCAGTTCTTTCGTGGAAAAAGAAGCTCGCGAAAAATTAGGGTTAAAAAAAGAGGACGAAAAAGTAATAGCTGTTACTGAAAATAATAATTATAACAACGAACAAGATAGCGAAATTTTAGAAAAAAATATTGGAAGTAAAGAAAATATTTTTTTGCCTAAATTGTGGATAGATTATTTTTTAAAGATAGAAAAATAAAATAAATTTTATAAAATAATTTATATGAAACAAGATGATTTAATTGAAAATAAAGATAGAATAGAAGACAATTTCCCAAAATCAGAAGACGCGCCTGTTAGTGGCGCTGGCAGTTTTGATTTTATTACAAATAATAACGAGGAAAAAGACTCTGAGGAAGATTTGCACAGATTAAAAAAGTTTGTTTTGGAAGAAATAGGAGGCAGCGCTTTGAAAAAAAACAGCAAAAAGCCAAAAAATAAGCCAAAACTTTTTTTCTGGCGTAAAAAAAATAACAAAAGCCAAGAAAAAAAATCAAGCAATAGCAAGCAGGTTAGCAATAGAAAAATAGAGCAAGACAATCATAAAATAATTATTCCAAAAATAAAAAATAAAAATGTTGAATCGCCTAAAACAGGAAAAAGACGAACAATAAAAAATAAGTTGCTAAAACTTGTTTTTGGAATTTTAATATTTGTTATTTTATTGCTGGGTGTTTTTGGGCTTGGAATCTGTCGTTATAATTGGGATAACTTTTTTTCTAATTTTTTATTAAAATTTATTCCATATCCAGCGGTTGTTGTTGGAAATGATTTTATTTTATTCAAGGATTATAAAAAAGATATAGATACTGTTCTGAATAATTTTGAAAAAAATAAAGTTGATAATTTTGATAAGGAAAAAATTATTAATGATCTTTTAGACAGGTTGATTACGAACAAAATCATAGAAAATATGGCGGAGAAGCAAGGGATTTTAATAACAGATGAAGAATTAGAAAATAATTTAGCGGGATATATTAATGACGCTGGATCCAAAAAAGAATTTGAAAAAATTATTAATAATTTGTATTTATGGGATATTAATGATTTTAAAGACAGATTGATTAAGCCTGTTTTGCTGGCTGACAAAGTTAACAATTATATTATTTGGTCTGATGAGTTTAATAAAGAAAAAAAACAGTTAGCTGATGAAATTTTATTATCCTTGAAAGATGATAATTCGCAAAAAAAATTTATTGAAACAGCCAAATTTCGTAGCGAAGATTTATTAACAGCAGATAAAGGAGGATATTTAGGATCGTTTAGCAGAGGAGTAATGGTTAAAGAATTTGATGAAGTTGCTTTTGGTTTATCAGTCGGAGAGATAAGCGATATAGTCAAAACTAAATATGGTTTTCATATTATCAGAGTTGATGAGATTAACAATGAAACAATAAAGGCGCGCCATATTTTAATAAAAGCGCGCAATCTTGAATCAGTCATTAGAAAAGAGAAAGAAAGAACAAGGATTTGGAAACTCGTTCGTTAATGTTTGCGTGTTTTGGAGCCGACCGTGGGATTTGAACCCACAACCTACGGTTTACGATACCGTTGCTCTACCGTTGAGCTAGATCGGCTATAATTATTTGAGCGGGTAACGGGAATTGAACCCGTGACTCAACCTTGGGAAGGTCGCGTTTTGCCACTAAACCATACCCGCGTTAACAAAATTTTCAATTTACAATCAATGACTTAATTTTCAATTTTTAAACTATTTTTTATTTATTATTTGAAAATTTAATGATTGACTAAGTTCAAAACTCAAAACGCAAAATGTCTGCTGGCAGACATTGATTCAGTGTCTGAACAAAGATTGCAGATTTTGAAATAAATCCAAAATGATAAAAAAGAATAAAATTTAATATAAATTAATATAATATTATTATAGTTTTTAAAATATAAAAATTCAA